>MNWN01000043.1 GCA_001872545.1 Parcubacteria group bacterium CG1_02_58_44 | reverse complement strand
TCTCTTGTTTAATTTTAGTTCGCCGTTTTCGCCCACCTCCGCTCCGCGGGGGACGGGGCTCGCGCCCCGGACCCCCTTCGGGACGGTCCCGCGCGGCACGGGTCGGCCCGCTCCGGCGGCGGTCCGCCCTAACTCTCGGCGTCCGGCCCTCGCCTATCGGCTCGGGACCCAGCCCGGCCGCCTCCGAGGTTGCCGCGTCGGGGCCGTCCCGCAAATAGATCGGATCGTAGATCCCGGGTCTCGGCCCGGAATGACGTTCATTTTCTGGATCCCGGATATTGCTCACCGCATTCGCAATTCCGGGATGACAAAAAGAGTAATGTCGCCCCGGACCTGATCCGGGGTCCAGAAGCAAAATAGATCGGATCCTGGATCCCGGATATTGCTCACCGCATTCGCAATTCCGGGATGACAAATTAAGGAGGAATACAGGTCCGGGATGACAGAAAATAATGATCTCGAAATTAATTGCAGTCGTTAGTACTGCGGACGGGATCGCCATGGTTGGCCTCCGGTCTCCCTCGCAATGACAGAAAACTGGCCTCCCCGATGAACAATTTTTTGAAACTAGAAAGGCACCCGTGAGGGTGCCTTTTTTGTGAGAAGCCGTTAGGGTGGATGCATTTTTAGCACCCGTCCTTTCTACCCTCTATCGAGCTATCGAGGGTTGTTTGGGCCGATCCGTCGCTTTTTTGCGGTGGTCGGCGTAATTTCTGTTTTGGGACGACGAGAGTTACTTCCCCTCGTCCCGATGTTTTTGAGCGAGCCTTTCGCTCGCCAGTTTTTTGACTGGCCAGTTTTGATTTGACCAGTGCGTTTGCCGCACAAACCGCGCGGCGGGTTGAGACCATTTATGGATGTGGGGGTCGGTCTCTTATTCCCCCATCCACTGCGTTTGCGGGGTATGTGGCCCCGCGTTCGCTGCCGATCCTCCTCCATTGGCGCTGGAGGGATCGGCTGTCGTCAGTAGAAAGGTGACTGCATGGCAGCTACCTCCTTTCTTTTCTCTCGGTTCTTGGCCAGCTCCTGCAGTAGGATTCTGGCGTTTTTAATAACGAGCGTCGTTTCTTCGGTCTGCCCGTTAGGGCGGGGGAGTTGCTCAGCTCCCAAACCGTTGACGTGGAACCTCTTTCCTTAAGAGAAGGAATGATACAGTTCCGCGTCGCTTAGGCCCTCTCTTGCAGAGAAGGCCAGACACCTGTCAGTGGAAAGGATTTTTCATCTTTTCCTCCTCCTTTCTGCCGTTGGCCCCACCTAATTGGGGCATTTCCCGTTCTGACCTCGTCTCAATGGGTCAGAGCAGTATCAACGACTTGTCGTTTAATCACATTTCATCCGATTTGTCAAGGGTCTCGGACACAATGTGCAAATATTCGAAAGAATAAGCATCTTTTGTCCATGAATATGACAATGAAGTCATACTTTATCGCAAAACGTATCTTTGTAAGCTCAAGGTTTGTACCGACCCTCCCTTATACCTATAATGAGGTCGGTTATTTGGCCTCGCGTCTCGGGCGCGCGGGCTTTGTTTAGGCGGACATGGGCAGACTGCGGGAAATGCTGGCGAGGACCATGGTCTCGGCCACTTGGGCGGCCGCGCTTTTGGGTGTGGCGTCCTTGGCTAGCCGGTTCCTCGGCGTGCTGCGGGACCGGCTGCTTTCGGGCACCTTCGGGGCCGGGCCGGAGCTCGACGCCTACTATGCTGCCTTTCGCGCGCCGGACTTCATGTTCGGACTGTTCGTCAGCGGGGCGATCAGCGCCGGCTTCATTCCGGTCTTCACCCGTTACGTGCTCAGGGACGGGAACGGACGGCTGGGCCAGTCGGCCAACGAGTTCGCCTCGCGGGTGATCTCCGTGCTCGGCTTGGCCCTGGCCGCAGTCTCGGCCGTGGGTGCGGTCACAGCCCAGTGGTTCGTGCCGCTCTACACCTCCGGCTTCCTGCCCGAGCATCAGCAGGTGGCCGTGCTGCTGACCCGCATCATGTTCCTGTCGCCGTTCTTCCTGGGACTGTCGGCCGTGTTCTCCGGCATCCTCCAGACCTACAAGCGGTTCGCGGTCTATTCCCTGGCTCCGGTCGTCTACAACGTCGGCATCATCGCCGGAATACTGCTGCTCACCGACCGGTTCGGCATCTACGGCGTGGCCGTGGGAGTGGTCGTCGGTTCGTTCCTGCACATGGCGATCCAGCTCTGGTCGGTGCTGCGGCTGGGCTTCCGTTTTTCCTTCCTGCCTAGCCTCATGGACCGCGGTCTGCGCGAGATCGGCCGCATGATGGGACCGCGCACCGCCAGTCTGGCCCTGGAACAGGCCAACCTGGTTCTGCTGACCGGCGTGGCCTCGACCTTGGGAGTCGGGAGCGTGGCCGTGTTCAATTTGGCCTTCAATCTCCAGAGCCTGCCGGTCGGCGTACTGGGCATCTCCTTCGCCGTGGCTTCCTTTCCGTTCATCGCCGAACTGGCCGACCGCGGCGACCGTGCGGGGGTGAAGCGCGAGTTCTCCCGGATCGTGCGTACGGTGCTGTTCCTGGTCGTGCCGGCGACGGTGGCTTTCCTGCTTCTGCGGGCCCAGATCGTCCGGGTCATCCTCGGTACCGGCAACTTCGACTGGACTGACACGGTCAACACGGCCGACGCGCTGGCCCTGTTTTCGATCAGCCTGTTCGCCCAGGCGCTGCTGCCGTTCATCGTCAAGACCTTCTTCGCCTTCCGCAATGTCCGGTTGCCGCTCATGGTTGTGGCAGTGAGCGTGGTCTTCGAGCGTCTGCTGGCCTGGTCGCTGGTCAGGCACGGCATGGAGGTGTCCGGTCTGGTGCTGGCCTACTCGGCGAGCGCCGCGCTGCGCATCGTCCTGCTTTGGGTCTTCCTGCATCTGCTGGTCGGAGACCTGGACGAACGGCGCATCGTCAGGTCGCTGTCGGTCATGGTCGGCGCCGGTCTGGCCATGGGCGTCGTCATGCAGGGAATGAAGGCGCTGGTCGGCAATGCGGTCGACATGCGCAGCTTCCTGGGCGTGTTCGGTCAGGGTGCGGCGGCCGGAACAGCCGGACTTGCTGTCTACCTGGCAATAACGTACGTTCTGGGCAACGAGGAAGCCCATCGTTTGGCCGGGATTCTCCGGCGACGACTTTCGACGGTGAAGGCAAGCGAGACCGAACAGGTTTGAAACTTTTTTGAAATGAACTCGAACATCAGGAATTTCTGCATCATCGCCCACATCGACCACGGCAAGTCCACGCTGGCCGATCGCTTTTTGGAATACACCGGCACCGTCAGCAAGCGCGAGATGAAGTCGCAGATCCTCGACCAGATGGACCTGGAGCGCGAGCGCGGCATCACCATCAAGCTGCAGCCGGTCAGGATGAACTACCGTGCCGACGACGGCGAGGAATACGTGCTGAACCTGATCGACACGCCCGGACACGTCGACTTCACCTACGAGGTGTCGCGTTCGCTGGCCGCAGTCGAGGGCGCGGTGCTTCTGGTCGACGCCACCCAGGGCGTGCAGGCCCAGACCTTGGCCAACCTGTATCTGGCGCTCGACGAGAATCTGACCGTGATTCCGGTCATCAACAAGATCGACCTGCCGAACGCGCGGACGGACGTGGTGCGCGACGAGATAGTCAACCTGCTGGGGTGCCGGCCGGAGGAGGTACTGACCGCCTCGGGCAAGACCGGCGACGGCGTCAGGGAAGTGCTGGAGGCGGTGGTGGCCAAGGTGCCGCCGCCGGAGGGCGATACGTCCGCTCCGCTCCGGGCGCTCATTTTCGATTCCATCTACGATTCGTACAAGGGCGTGGTGGCCTACGTTCGGGTGATTGACGGTGCGGTCAGACACGGCGACAGGTTTCGTATGGTCGCCACGCAGGCCGGAGGCGAGGCGCTGGAGGTCGGCTACTTTCGTCCGAAGATGGTCAGGGCCGAGTCGATCGAGACCGGCGAGACAGGCTACCTGGTCACCGGCTTCAAGGACATTGAGCAGTGCCGAGTCGGGGACACGGTCACGGTGGACGACTTTCGCGAACGCGGCGTCGTATCACTGGCCGGCTACCGGGAGGTTCGGCCGATGGTCTTCGCCGGCATCTTTCCCAAGGAAGGCAACGACTACGAGCGGCTGCGCGAGGCCATGCACAAGCTGAAGCTCAACGATGCGTCGCTGGCCTTCGACCCCGAGCATTCGGCGGCCTTGGGCTTCGGCTTTCGCTGCGGCTTCCTGGGCATGCTGCATCTGGAGATAGTGCAGGAGCGTCTGCGGCGCGAGCACGGCATGGAGATCGTCGTGACCTTGCCTTCGGTCGCCTACGAGGTCAGTCAGACCGACGGCCGGCTGCTGGTGGCCAAGAGTCCGGTCGAACTGCCGGACCCTAGCCGCATCTCCGGCATCGCCGAGCCGTGGGTCAAGGTCGACATCGTGTCGCCCAAGGACTATCTGGGCGCGGTCATGGCCCTGGCCCAGGAGAAGCGCGGCGTCTACACCAACACCGAGTACCTGATGTCCGGCTCCTCCGACGCCTCCGCTCGTGCGATCATCCACTACGATCTGCCGCTCGCTTCGATCCTGGTCGACTTCTATGATAAGTTGAAGAGTGCGTCGTCCGGCTACGCATCGCTCAGCTATGAGCTGTCCGGCTACCGGCCGGCGGACGTGGTTCGCCTCGACATTCTGGTGAACGGCGATCCGGCCGAGGCGCTGTCCATGATCGTCTACCGCGATGCGGCTCAGCGCGAGGGCCGGCGGGTGACCGAGCGGCTGAAGGAGACGCTGCCGCGACAGCAGTTCGAGATCCGCATTCAGGCGTCGGTCGGCAGTAAAGTTGTAGCTTCGTCCAGGATCGCCCCGTACCGCAAGGACGTGACCGTCGGGCTCTACGGAGGCGACGTGTCCCGGAAGCAGAAGCTGCTCGAGAAGCAGAAGAAGGGGAAGAAACGGATGGGAAAGGGCGGCCGGGTGGACATTCCGCCCGAGGCATATCTGGCCGTGCTGAAGAGATAGAAGAGGACTAAGCAAACTCATTTTTGATTCGATGAGAATCGGTAAACACAAGATAAGCCGCCGGAGCCTCAGGAAGTTCGGCTGGATCGTTATCTCCACTCTGGCGGTGCTCTCCATGTTGGCCTTCACCGTGGCTCCGTACCTAAACTCCGTCTCCTGATGCGTACGGCTAACGTGGACCGACGCTGGGAAGTTGCCGAGCCGGTCTCCGAGGAGTTTCGGGCCAGGTTTCCGGAGCTGCATCCGGTGGCCGTCCAGCTGCTCGGAAACCGCGGACTGGAGACGCAGGAGCAGGTGGACGAGTTTCTGCTGCCGGACTACGGTCACGACCTTCATGATCCGTTTCTGTTTCGCGAGATGCAGGCGGCTTGCGACCGTATCTTTTTGGCGATCGAGGGAGGGGAGCGGGTGGTGGTGCACGGAGATTACGACGCCGACGGCGTGTCGGGCACGGCCATCCTGTTGACCGCCTTCCGTGAGGTGGCGACGCTCGCGGGCGGCGACCCCAGCCTGTTCGTCAGCTACATTCCGCATCGTGAGCATGAGGGCTACGGCCTGAACTCTGAGACGGTCCGACGGTTGGCGGCCGACGGCTGCACTCTGCTCGTCACCATCGACTGTGGCATCAGTAATGCCGAGGAGATCGCCCTGGCTGAGGAGCTGGGAATGGAAACTATCGTGGTCGACCATCATCAGGTGCCGGAGCGCGTGCCGGAGTGCATCCTCATCCATCCGTTGGTGCCGGGCGAGACCTACCCCTACGGCAATTTGGCTGCGGCCGGAGTGGGCTTCAAGGTCGCCTCTGCCCTGTATGAAGTCGCTCGCCGTCGCGGTCTGGACATTCCGGTCGGGCGCGAGAAGTGGCTGCTGGATCTGGTGGCCATCGCCACGGTGACCGATTTTATGAAGCTGATCGGGGAGAATCGTACGCTCGAGAAGTGGGGTTTGGTGGTGCTGAACAAGACTCGGCGTCCCGGGCTGCGGCAGCTGATCCAGTCGGCCGGGCTGGAGCTGGGACGGCTCGATACGGTGTCGGTAGGCTTCTATATCGGTCCGCGCATCAACGCGGCGTCGCGCATGGACCATGCCGACTTGGCCCTGGAGACGGTGATGGCCGAGGATGACGGTCGGGCCGCCGAGCTGGCCGTCCGATTGAATGCCTGCAACGTCGACCGGCAGAAGCTGACCGAGGAGATCGTCAGGCAGGCCCATCTGGTGATCGAGGACGGACGTCGGATTCAGGTCCTGGCCGGCGACGGCTGGTCGGCGGGCATCGTGGGCATCGTGGCCGGACGTCTGACCACCGAACTGGGCGTGCCGGTGTTCGTGCTGGGACGCCAGGAGGACGGACGTTTAGTCGGATCGGGACGCAGCATTCCCGGCTTCGACGTGATGCAGCTGCTCCGGCGGGCCGAGAGCTCGTTGGCTCGGTTCGGCGGACATCCCGAGGCCTGCGGACTGACCGTTGCCGATAATGACAAGCTAGTCGAGTTTCGGCGCTTGGCCAACGAATATGCCGACGAGATCCTGACGGACCGCGACCTGCGTCCGGTGCTGCGGATCGAGTGCGAGCTGCAGACCAGTCAGATCGACTGGAGCCTGATTTCCGAGCTGGAGAGGTTCGAGCCGTTCGGTGTCGGAAATCCGCGGCCGCTCTTTTTCTTGTCCGGACTTCAACTGCGGTCAGTCCAGCCGGTCGGACGCGACGGCAAGCATGCCCGCGTCTCCGTCTTGGGTGACCGTCCGCAGGAGACCAAGCTGATCGGCTTCGGCCTAGCCGCCAAGCTGGCCGAGTTTTCGCCCGGCGACACGATCGATACGGTGGTCGAGCTGGGCATCAACCAGTGGAACGGCACCAGGACCATTCAGGTCAGGCTGGTGGACGTCAGGCCCGGCGGCGGCGCACCATAAAGGAAATTCTCCGTTTTTTATGAAACGCTTCATCATTCACACCGACGGCGGCGCGCGGGGCAATCCCGGTCCGGCCGGCATCGGCGTACTCATCGAGGATGAGGAAGGGAACACGGTCCTCGAGCACTCGCGCTATTTGGGCGAGGCGACCAACAACCAGGCCGAGTACCAGGCGGTCATCGACGCGCTCGAGCACGCCAAGGGGCGGGGCGTCGATGAGCTCGAGTTTCGGTTGGATTCGGAACTGGTCGTTCGGCAGATCAACGGCGACTATCGGGTCAAGGACCAGGAGCTGGCCAAGCTGTTCCTGAAGGTTTGGAACCTACGCAACTCCTTCCGTAAGGTCACCTTCGCCCACATCCGGCGCGAACAGAACAAGCGCGCCGATCGACTGGCCAACGAGGCCATGGACCGTGCGGGCTGACCGCGCCTCTCGCCGTGTCGGCAGCTTCGTGGGTCTTGCCGGGGTGATTTTTAACTTGCTAATTCCGCGCAGCTTGCTGCGCGGAGGTTCATATGCCGCTCAGCAGGGCGGCATTTTTGATGGGGGTCTCTCATGTTTAGAAAGGGGAGGCGAGACGCACGCCGGCGGTGAGATGAAGATTTGAAGGGGAATCGGAAGGGTCATGCGGACAAAAAAGAAAGGAGGGCACCCGCTTCGTTGCGGGTACCCTCCGAGGTGGGGTGAGCGAGCCTAACCTTCTCAAATCCGCCTGCGGCGGAGGATCGGCCTCAAGAGGGGCAAGGGCTCAAGGGGCAAGGGTCGACTTCCGAGCCGAGGCGACGTCGATATCGCTGTTCTGGCCGCAGGCGGCGGAGATATCCTCGGGGGAGTTGAAGTCGTCGCCGAGGATGTCCCGGGCGAGGCTGAAGTCGGGCGGCTTGGCCGCGAGTCGGACGATGAGCTCCCGTAACTGCTCACTGAACTCGCCGCTGCGGCCGAGAAGCCGTTGGAGTCCGTCCGGACTGACCGGAGCGAGGTCCAGAGTCCTTTCCACGAGAGAATAAAACTTTTCCCTTTGTCCCATTTTCTCTCCTTTCGACTATCCGCCATCGGACGGTCACGGCTGGCCTCGAACATGAGGCAGGCGCTTTAAACGGCATCAATATGCCGTACAAGGCACCTATCTCATGCAAAGTCCAATCCTTTATTGGATTAATAAAATTTACATCTTAGCCAAAATGTCAATTTAGTGAGATTCGGGGGTGACTCTTGCCTGTCCCGAAAGGCTGAAAGACAGCTGCCAAAAAATTTGCGGCAGGTCCTCCGACCATTGTCCGATTTGAGCGATCAGGACGTTACAATTCTCGACTATCTGGGCTCTCTCGCATGGATATACGCGGCGTACACGCGGTGCGGGCAGCGGAAAAAAGTTGTATACTGTCGACAGTCGACATACGGTGTCGTAGTGTTATCAGAATTCAAATCAATACATACTATGGGCCTGTTCGGAGGAAAGAAACGAGACTGTCTGGGGGTCGATTTCGGTTCGGGCGGCATCAAGCTGGTCGAGCTGAGGAGCGAGCGCGGACGTGCGCGGCTGGTCACCTACGCCTTCAACGAGCGGATGCCCGGTGCCGAACCGGCGAATTTGGTCGACGATCCGGCGGGGACGGCTGCCCTTCTTCGCAAGATGATGAAGAAGGCTAAGGCCACCTCCCTCAGGGCGGTCGGCGGACTGCCGGTGGCGTCGGTCTTCAGTTCCGTGGTCACTGTGCCCAAGTCGCCGAAGAAGGAGGAGATGTACGAGGCGGCGCGCGGTCAGGCCAAGAAGCTGATTCCGGTGCCGCTCGACGAGATGTCGCTCGACATCAAGATCGTCGAGGAGGCAGTCAGGAAGGGTGACTCGGCGGTTACGGCCGACGAGAAGGATCGGTCCGGACGTCCCATGGTCCAGGCCCTCATCACCGGAGCCTCCAATTCGATGATCAAGAAGTACGCCGACACGTTCAATCGGGCCGGTCTGAAGCTGGTCAGCCTGGAGACCGAGACGTTGGCCCTGGTCAGGGCGTTGGTCGGCAAGGACAGGTCCACGACCATGATCGTCGACATGGGTGCGGTTCGAACCAACATCATCATCGTCGAGGGCGGGATACCTTACGTCACCCGGAGCGTCGACACCGGCGGCGCAGCACTGACCAGGACCATCAGCCGGACGTTGGGCATGGATATCGCGGAGGCCGAGCATATGAAGATCGACATCAGGAACGCGGAGCTGACCGGCATGGACGTCGGCCTGCCGAAGATCTTCGAGTCGGCATTGGCTCCGTTGGTTACCGAGCTGCAGTACTCGATGAGCATGCATACCGGACAGTCGGACGGCAATGTCCGTCCGGTCGAGAAGGTCATCCTGACCGGCGGGACGGCCGGACTGTCGGTGCTGGTCGGCTACTTCACCCGTCAGTTGGGCATCAGGACCTATGCTGGTGATCCTTGGGCCAGGGTTTCCTATCCCGAAGGCCTCCGTCCGGCGCTCGACGAGATCGGCCCGCGCTTTGCTGTGTCGGTCGGACTGGCCATGCAGCAGGTGGAGTAGCAGTTTCCGGATGCGGCGTTTGAAAGTGGCGGCCGGTTCGCCTAAGATGTACCTGCTCCACGAAGGAGCAAGCTTAAGAATACAGACTAGCCTAAAGTAGCTATGGCGGAAGAAGCGAAAAAACTGACGGTGCTGATCGTCGATGACGATGCCTTCCTGTCGGGCATCTACACCACCAAACTCGAGATGGAAGGCTTCCGGGTAGTCGCGGCCAGGGATGGGGAGGAGGGCCTGCGGACGGCTAAGGCGGAAAAGCCGTCGATCATCCTGCTCGACGTGCTCATGCCCAAACTGGACGGGTTCGAGACGCTGAAGAGGCTCAAGGCCGACAGCGCAACCAAGTCGATTCCGGTCATCATGCTGACTAACCTCGGACAGAAGGAGGACATCGAGCAGGCCAAGGCGGACGGAGCCGAGGACTATCTGATCAAGGCGCATTTCGTGCCCGCCGAGGCTGTCGAGAAGATCCGGGACATACTGAAGAAGTCCTAACGACAATAAAAAGGTCAGGGATCCCGGTCCGTCCGGGATCTTTTTTGTCGTACGGCCATAGTACTGACCTTTTCGTCTCAAAGGACGTACGTCTGTGCCGTAAAAATCATAAGTTGTGCTATAATCCAATTGATGTGTGGATATTTTGATGCCCACGTCGTCTCCAGATGACTGGAGGGTAAACCTAAGAAAGGAAGGGAGGTGTGATATGAAAAAAGCTAATAAAGGTTTTACGCTGATCGAGCTGCTGGTGGTCATCGCGATCATCGGTCTGCTCTCGACTCTGGCCGTGGTGGCGCTGAACAGCGCGCGTCAGAAGTCGCGTGACTCCAAGCGCGTGGCCGACCTCAAGCAGGTACAGACCGCACTCGAACTGTACTTCGCCGACGAGAACGGTTATCCGGAGGAGGCCGTGGCCGTCACCTTGGGAGACGATGACAACGACGTGCTGTGCGACGACGGTTTCGTCGCCGCGACCGTCGACTGTGACACCATCTATATGGGCATGGTTCCGGCGGCCCCGACACCGGCCGACTGCGATGCAGGCAACGACTACGAGTACCTGAGCGCCGACGGAACGACCTACGAGATTTCGTTCTGTCTCGGCGGTACGGTGGGCGACGTGGATGCCGGCGAACATACGGTTTCTCCGGAGGGCATCTTGTAGGAAATCCGCCTCGACGCCGTCTGGCGTCGAAGACGAGGCGATTCGGCAATGGAGAGTTCCAGCCAAACTGCAGGGACTCTCTTTTGTTTTTTCGGCTTCGGGGTGGGCGATCTTTTCGGTCTTGTCTTCGTCTTTTCGTCTCCTCTTTTCGTGCTACAATTGGCGCATATGGTCTTGTTTTTCGCTTTTGTTCTGGGTACGGCGGTCGGAAGCTTCCTGAACGTCGTCGTTTGGCGACTGCATACGGAGGAGAACTTCGTGCACGGCAGGTCGCATTGCCCGCATTGCGGCCGGACGCTGGCCGCCGTCGACCTGATCCCGCTGCTCAGCTACCTGCTGCTGCGCGGCCGCTGCCGCAGCTGTTCCGTTCGCATCAGCCCGTCCTACTTTCTGGTCGAGGCCGCGACCGGACTTCTTTTTATGCTGTCCGTTCAGGCCCTGTCCGTCGGCCATCTGGATTGGCTGCGTCTGCTGCTGTCGTGGTTCGTGGTTTCCGTGCTGTCGATCGTCTTTGTCTTCGACTTGCGCTACATGCTGATTCCCAGGTCGGTCGTCCTGCCGGCCTTCGTCTTGGTTTTGGCGGTGAACCTGCTTTTGGGAATGTCGGCACTGTCGATGGTCCTGGGTATCGCGGTTACGGCCGGTTTCTTTTGGCTCCAGCGCCTGCTGTCGCACGGTCGGTGGATCGGCGGAGGCGATGTCCAACTTGGACTGCTGATGGGTGCGGCTCTGGGCTTTCCGAACGCTCTGGTCGCTCTCTTTCTGGCCTATGTCGTCGGCGCTGCGGTCGGAGTGGCGCTGCTGACGGCCAGACGCGGCACTTGGCGCAGCGAGATTCCCTTCGGCACTTTCCTGTCGGCGGCCACGGTCGTCGCCCTGCTGTATGGAGACCGGCTGGTCGGCTGGTACTTCAACCTGCTTTAGCATTTTTCTATGGATGAACGAGAGGCCAAGAAGAGGATCGGTCAGCTCCGCGAGGCGATCAACCGTCATCGCTACCTTTATCATGTCCTGGATCGGGAGGATATCTCCGAGGCCGCGCTGGATTCGCTGAAGCATGAGCTGCTGATCCTCGAACGGGAGCGTCCGGACTTGGTCACGCCCGACTCTCCCACGCAGCGGGTCGGCGGCCAGCCTCTCGACAGGTTCAGCAAGGTGCCGCACTCGGCCAGGATGCTTTCGTTGGAGGACATCTTCTCTGAAGATGAGCTGGAGGATTGGGAACGGCGCCTGGTCAGGCTGACGGGAGAGCCGATCCGCGACTATTATGTCGAGGTCAAGATGGACGGGCTGGCCGTCTCGCTGGTCTACGAGGACGGTCTGCTGACCGTGGGCGCGACGCGCGGCGACGGCAACGTGGGCGAGGACGTGACGGCGAACATCAGGACAGTCGAGGCCATACCGCTGAAACTGCGCGTTCCCGAACCGAAGGAAATCGTGGAGTTCGTGAGGAGGCATCACGGGCGGCTGGACGAGGAGACGTTCAGGCACCGGATCGCGTCGCTCGACGGACGGATCGAAGTCCGCGGGGAGGTGTTCATGCCAAAATCCTCGTTTGAGGATCTCAACCGACGGCAGGAGCGGTCCGGCCAGCCGCCGTTCGCCAACCCCAGGAACGCGGCGGCCGGCAGCATTCGTCAGCTCGATCCGTCGGTGGTCCGGGAACGGCGTCTGGACTTTTTCGGCTATGCCCTGTTGGGCGAGTTCGGCCTGGGCACGCACGAGCAGGCCCATGACCTGATGCGACTTTTGGGCGTCAGGACCAATCCCCTGAGCCGTCGTGCCGACTCGCTGGCCGGGGTGCGCAGCTTCTACCTGGAGATACAGAAGAAGCGCGAGCGGCTGCCGTACTGGATCGACGGGACCGTGGTGGTGGTGAACGACGACGAGGCTTTCGTCGGGTTGGGTGTCGTAGGCAAGGCACCGCGCGGCAGCGTGGCCTATAAGTTTCCGGCCGAGCAGGTCACGACCGTAGTCGAGGACATTCGGGTCCAGGTCGGTCGGACCGGGGCGATCACTCCGGTGGCGGTCATGCGTCCGGTGAAGGTGGCCGGCACGACCGTGGCCCGCGCCACCCTCCACAACCAGGACGAGATCGACCGGCTGGACGTGCGCATCGGCGACACGGTGGTCATCGAGAAGGCCGGCGACGTCATTCCCAAGGTCATCAAGGTGATCAAGGAGGCACGTTCGGGCGATGAGCGTCGGTTCAGGCTGCCCAAGGCCTGTCCGGTCTGTAAAAAATCGGTAGAACGCGAGCCGGGCGGAGTCGCCCTCTACTGCACCAACGAGGACTGCTTCGCGCAGTCGCGCGAGCGGGTGGTGCATTTTGTGGCCAAGGGCGGGATCGATGCGGACGGAATCGGCGAGAGGATGGTCGAGCAGTTCATGGACCAGGGCCTGATTCGCGACGCGGCCGACCTGTTCCTGCTGCGGCCGGAAGACCTGACGGAGCTCGATGGCTTCGGCGAGAAGTCGGCCGAGAACGTCGTGGCCGCCATCCGGGCTAGCAGCAGGGTGCCGCTGCGCAAGTTCCTGGTTGCCTTAGGCATCAGGTACGTCGGCACGCAGATCGCCGCCGACCTGGCAACGGAGTTCAGGACTCTGGCTGCCTTGCGTGCGGCGACGGAGGGTGAGGTCGCTGCAGTCGAGGGTGTCGGTCAGGTGGTGGCCGAGAGCGTAGTGGGACACTTCCGCGACTCCAGGAACGTCGACCTGCTCGACCGGCTGCTCGAGCATCTGACGGTCCAATCCGACCCGGGACGGAAAACAGCGTCCGGACTGCTGTCCGGCAAGTCGTTCGTGCTGACCGGTACGCTCGAGTCGATGACCCGCGAGCAGGCCAAGGAACGGATTGTTGCCTTGGGCGGGCGGGTTTCCGGTTCGGTATCCGCGAAGACCGACTATGTCCTGGTCGGGGCCGATCCGGGGTCCAAGATCGACCAGGCCAGGAGGCTGGGAGTCGCCATCTTGAATGAGCGGGACTTTTTGACTATGGTGAATCGGTAGTACGCCACCTTATCTAAGTTCGAAGCAGAAATATGCCACTATTGCCAGCCGAGGTAGAGAGAATAGCCGAACTGTCCAGACTGGAGCTGTCCGACGACGAACGCGACTCGTTTCGGGTTCAGCTGTCGTCGATCCTGGATTACGTCGGTCAGCTGTCGGAAGTCGACATTTCGGAGGTCGAGCCCATGAGCCACAGCGTGCCGCTCCTGAACGTCCTGCGCGACGACGTGGCGGTAGGCTGTCCGGAAGGGGTCCGGCAGGCGGTAATCGACGCGTTTCCCGAGCGCGACGAGGATCTCCTGAAAGTCAAAGCTGTCTTTTCCTGAATATGCAGACACGAGGCAACACTTTGAGGAAGATCATCGACGGTCTCGAGGCCGGCGACTGGAGCGCCAGGGAACTGGTGACGGCCTACGCCGCCCGGGCTAAAGACGGACAGAAGGGAACGCATGCCTTCGTCGACGTGCACGAAGAGTCGGCGCTGGCGGCGGCCGAGGAGTCGGACCGGAGACGGGCCGGGGGAGAGAGTCGGTCGCGGTTCGACGGAGTGCCGATAGCGGTCAAGGATAACCTGATGGTGGCCGGACATCGCGCCACGGCCGGTTCGGCGATCCTCAAGGATTACGTTGCGCCTTACGATGCGACCGTAGTCGATCGTCTGAAGCGGGCCGGCGGGATAGTGATCGGCAAGACCAACATGGACGAGTTCGCCATGGGTTCCTCGACAGAAACTTCCTTTTTTGGACCGTCCAGGAATCCGTGGGACACCGAACGCGTACCCGGCGGATCGTCCGGCGGTTCGGTGGTGGCCGTGGCCGAAGGTTCGGCTCCGGCAGCCTTGGGTTCGGACACCGGCGGTTCGGTTCGTCAGCCGGCGGCGTTGTGCGGCGTAGTCGGTCTGAAGCCGACCTATGGCCGAGTCTCGCGCTATGGCCTGATGGCCACGGCTTCCAGTCTGGACCAGATCGGGCCGATCACCCGAACGGTGGAGGACGCAGCACTTCTTCTGCGGGAGATCGAGGGTCGCGATTCGAACGACTCGACCAGTTTGGAGATAAAGAACGAATGGCGCCTGCCGGACAGCCTGCCTACGTCGGTCAGGGGATTGCGGATCGGCCTGCCGAAGGAGTACTTCGTTTCCGGAATGGAGCCAGGTGTCGAGGCTGCGGTCAGGGCCGCTGCGGACCGTTTGGCCGAGCTCGGTGCCGAGCTGAAGGAAGTCGAACTGCCGCACTCGAAGTACGCGCTGGCTGTCTATTATGTGCTTATGCCCTGTGAGGTCAGTGCCAATCTGGCGCGGTTCGACGGCATCCGTTACGGACGGCGGGAGCCGGCCGAGACGCTCGAGGGAACCTACCGTCGGTCGCGCGGGTCGGGCTTCGGCCGCGAGGTCCGCCGCCGCATCATGATCGGCACCTACGCCCTGTCGTCCGGTTACTACGATGCCTATTACCTGCGGGCCATGAAGGTGCGTCGGCTGATCGCCAACGACTTCGCTCGGGCCTTTTCTGATGTGGACTGCATCCTGACCCCGACCACGCCGACTGTGGCCTGGAAGTTGGGCGAGATGTCCGACGATCCGCTGTCCATGTACCTGCAGGACATCTACACCGTGTCCGTGAACGTGGCCGGGCTGCCGGCGATAACTTTCCCTTGCGGTCTTTCGGAGGGGCTGCCCGTCGGAGTGCAGCTCATCGGCCGGCAGTTCGACGAGAAGACGATTTTGGGCGCGGCGCATGCCTACGAGACGGCCGACGGCGGCTTTGGCCGCTACCTGCCGCCCGAAGTCGCCTAACAGCCTTTTTCTTATGGCCGCCAAGCGTTCAGTTCAGTCGGACAGGGGAGTCAATGTTCGCAAGTCGTCTTCGGGACGGAGCTCTCGACGTACGACCATCAAGAATGAGTCGGAGATTTTCGTCGACTCGGGTCACGTCGCCCGCCGGGGTCCGAAGAACGAGGCGGATTCGCCGTCGCCTCCCCGGACGGACTACCGGATCGAGAATGTCCGAGCGGTGAATTTCGGCGGTGAGGTGACTGTCGTCGGCCGTTTTTCCCGGAACGAAAAGGCCGAACTGATCGCCCTGGCCGGGAACTTGGGTGCGAACAGGCACGCTAAAGATCCCGAGGACCGGATCCTGCGGCTGAAGTCGTCCCGGGACGGGTTCGTCCTGCAGACTTCCAAGGGAAACCTGGCTGTAGCCATCGGCAAGCACCTCCATCGGGCTCGCAAGGGCGGCTCGCTGACCATCATCTGGTCGCGTCATGACCTGCCGGTCCGGGTGATCTGGAGTCCGGCCGTGGAGGAGCAAGGCCAAAAGTAAGAATTTTTATGACTGTCACCTTTGACGTACTGGCCTTGGGAGAGGGGATCGGCGTCGCCGCCGTAGTCGTTTTGACGCTGGTGATGCTATGGCTCATGTTCGCCAATCTCCGGCACTGGCTGGCCTCGAGAAAATATGAGATCGGTGACCGTTCGGCCATGCAGCGACGGTGGCAGGAGGTCGAGTCTCTGCTCGATGCCCCGGGCGAGTTGAGCCCAAAACTGGCCCTGATCGAGGCTGACAAGCTGCTGGACCACGCGCTTAAGACGTTGGCCATGCCTGGAGAGACTCTGGGAGAGCGGCTGAAGTTTGCCCAGTACAAGTATCCGCACTTGCGTGACGTCTGGTGGGCGCATGGGATTCGCAATCGCCTGGTCCATGAGGCCAGCTACCGTCTGGACCGTCATCTGGCCAGGAAGGCAATACATCAGTTCAGGAAGTCGCTGCAGTCCATCGGAGCGATTTGACCTATGGGTTTCCGCTTTCCCAGGATTAAGAGCACTGTTGGCGACCTTCGTCGTCTGCGAGCCATCGTGACGATCCTCTTCGAGGAGGGTTTTTCGTTTTTGGTGGACGAGCTGCGTCTGCGTTATTTGGTGTCGTGCCATTCTCGATTCCTGCATTTCTTGAAGTCGGGTACGTGCTTGGGATGCAGGTTGGTTGGTCGTCCGGCGCCCGACGTGCTGCCGGAGGTCAGGCTGCGCCGGACCCTCGAGCGGTTGGGTCCGACCTTCATTAAGCTGGGGCAGCTCCTGAGCGTCCGGCCGGACATTATTCCGGCGGAGTACGTGCGGGAATTGGCCAAGCTTCAGGACAGCGGTCCGGTGCTGGCCCCGGGTGTCGCGGAAAAGATCGTCGAACGGGAACTGGGCATGCCGATCGAGAACCTGTTCGGGTCCTTTGACGTACATCCGCTGGCCTCGGCCTCGATGTCCCAGGTGCACCGTGCGACGCTCAGGGACGGCCGGGCGGTGGCGGTCAAGGTCCGTCGGCCGAACATCGAGAAGGTCGTCCGTGACGACATCCATATCCTGGTCTATCTGGCTCAGCTGATGGAGAGGCACATGCCGGACAGCCGTCGTTTTCGTCCGGTCCAGGTCGTTCGCGATTTCGCCGACTGGACGCTCAAGGAAATCGACCTGGAGATAGAGGGTGTGCACATGGACATGTTCAGGGACGGGTTGGGACGGATGCCGGAGGTCGTAATTCCCCAGGTCCACTGGGAGTACGTCAGCTCTTCGGTGCTGGTTTCGGATCTGGTCGAGGGCTTGAAGGTGGACGATCTGTCGGAGCTCGACGCCGCCGGCGTGGACCGTCGGGAGCTGGCGATCATCGGCCTGCATGTCGGCCTGCACCAGTTTCTGGTGGACGGATTCTTCCACGCCGAGCCGCATTCCGGAAATTTGACCGTCCTGCCGGCGCACGGACGTTCGGACGACGAGGATTACCGTCCGCTTCGTCTGGGGATCTATGATTTCGGACTGGTCGGCCGTCTGCCGGACAGGTTCCGTTTCGGACTTATCAGCTGTTTCGTCAGCTTCGTCGAACGCGATCAGGAAAGCTACGTTCGGCATGTGCTGGACATGGCCGAGACCGAGGACGGGGCGGACCTGCGTTCTTTCGAGAGTGAGGTCCGGGCCGCGCTGGCTGGCGTAACGCATCGGTCGGGACGGAGGAAGAGCATGGCCTCGACGTTCTATCGCGTAGTGGTGGCCGGGGCGAAGTTTGATGTCGTCTTTCCGGCCGACTTGGTGCTCTTAGCCAAGGCATTCATGACCGTCGAGAACGTCAGCCTTAACTTATGGCCAGAGATTGATCTGGAAAAGGAGATGAAGCCGTTCCTGTCCGAGGTGGTCCGGGAGGAACTGGACCCGCATCGGCTGGTCTCCGATCTCAAGACTTCGGCCTTCGACAGTCTTTACCGGCTTCGGCAGCTGCCCAGCGAGACCAGGACGCTGTTCGAGCGGCTGGGACGCGGCGAGATCGGAGTGAAGATGAACCTGCAGGAGATCAGGGAGCTGAAGGAGGAGTTCGACCGGCAGAACGACGTGAGGCTGCTGGCCCTCTTGGCCGTGGCCCTGCTTGTCGCCTCGGCCGTCATCCTGCGGATCGACGACGAGATCAGGACGCTGGGGCTGCCGTTCGGACAGATCGGGTTGGCCGTAGGCGCGTTCGTGGTGATCTGGCTGGTACGGCTGATCAGGAGACGGCCATGATTCCGTACTTTTCGCTACATGTCATTCGGTTGGGGCCGGTCAGCATCCAGGTTTGGGGACTTCTCGTGGCCTTGGGACTTGTCGCTGCACTATTGGTTGCCAGTCGTGAGATTCGGCGTCGTAGGCTGCCTGTCGATGCTCTCTATGATTTGGCAGTCTATTTTTTGATTCCTTCTTTCGTCTTAGCGCGAGTGTTCTACGTCCTGTTTTATGACCGCAGTTCGGTCCCGTTCGGCATCGAGACGGTCTGGAACTGGCTGGCCGTCTGGCGCGGCGGACTTTCGAGCTTCGGCGGGTTCTTCGGCGCGGTGGCCGGCCTGTTCCTGTTTCGCCGCCGCTACCGCATCGACGTCTGGCCGTATCTGGAGGCCTTGGCCTTCGCCTTTCCGTTGGGCTACGGCATCGGCCGGCTTGGCTGTTTTCTGATTCACGACCATCTCGGGATTCCGAGTTCCTTCTGGCTGGCGGTGAGCTTTCCCGACGGGTCGAGGCTGGACCACGGACTGCTGCTGTCGCTGTTCGGCTTCTCACTGTTCGGGGTCTTCACTTGGCTGAAGATCAGGAAAGTCGGCCAGGATCGGGTCTTTTTCTTGCCACTCCTGCTCGTCGCCTACGGGACATTTCGGTTCGGGCTGGATTTTCTCCGGGCTTGGGACGGCCTGTCGGCCGAAACGCGCTATCTGTACCTGACTCCGGCTCAGTACGGTTCGGTCATTCTGGTCGTTGTCGGCGTCCTGCTGTTTCGCAGATGCCGTTTAGCCCCACAAGCATGAGACGTTTTATAGACAGCCGCTATTTTTTGGCGGTCTGCTCCTTTACGGTCGGCGCGGCGGTGATGACGATCGAGATGACCGCCTCACGCGTGCTGGCGCCGCACTTCGGTGCCTCGCTCTTCGTCTGGACTGCGCTGATCGTGACCGTACTTACGTCGATGCTGGTCGGATATTGGGTCGGCGGTCGGCTGGCCCGGCGTCATGGCGAGGGGTTGGGACTGCTCTTCTGCAGTGCCGCCGTGTCGCTCATGCTGGGGATGTTCGCAGTGCAGTCCACGTCGAACCTGCTGGCCGTGGTGCTGCACCGCATGGACCTGGCTGCCGCCGTCCTTTTTCTCGGGTCGCTGCTGCTGTCGTTCGTCGTGTTTTCCGTTCCGGTCTTTCTGTTGGCCGCGGCCGGTCCGATCGTCATGAGCCGTTGGCTGGCGGTCTCGGACGATGTCGGCGGCACGACCGGTCGGTATTTCGCCCTGTCGACCGTCGGCAGCGTCGTCGGTACGGTCGCACCTTCGCTCTTTCTGGTTCCGACGTTCGGCGTCAGGATTACGATGATGCTGGTGGCCGGCGTTTTGGGTGTCTTGGGTCTGCTGGCCCTGACCGGATTGCTTCGTTGGCTGTCGATGATGCTGGTCGTGGTCGGCATCCTGGCCGTGCTGATGCAGGCCCGGACCGTGTCTTCGGACGTGGTCTACGAGCGCGAGACGCCCTATCAGCTGGTTAGGGTCGAGGAACGCGACGGACGCCGTTACCTTATCTTCAACGAGGGTTCCGGGGTGCAGTCGGTCTACTTTCCGGACAGCGACAGGACCGACCTGTACTTCGATCATCTGGCGGCCGTCCCGTTTTTGGGCGGCGGGAACGGCGACAGTCTGAAGGTGGCCGTGCTGGGGTTGGCCGGCGGAACCGCAGTCCGGCAGATGGTCAGCGCCCTGCCTCCGGACGCGACGATGGACATCGTCGGGGTCGAGCTCGATCCGGACGTGGTCGAAGTCGCGCGCGACTGGTTCGGACTGGACGAACTGCCGATGAAGGTCGTCCGGTCGGACGGCCGGACCTTTCTCGACGCCGACCGGAAGTATGACCTGATCATTGTCGACGCCTACAGCACCCAGCTCTACATTCCGCCGCATATGACGACCCGGGAGTTCTTTGCCCTGGTCCGCAGCCGTCTGAACGGCGGCGGCCTGCTCGTCATGAACGTCAATGCCGCCGAGCGCAGTTCGCGACTGCTCTTGGCGATTACCAATACTCTGGCTTCGGTCTTCCCCGAGGTTCACCTGAGCAAGGCCGGCCGCAGCTGGAACTGGCTGGTCGTGGCCGGCGACCGTGCGCCCGACTACACGAACGCCATGTCCCACCTGCCGGACGGCTATTCGGACGTGACTGAGGCGCTGGCCGTGGCAGAACGCGTCGCCTTTGATCCGGCCGGCGAGCTGCTGACAGATGACCGGGCGCCGATCGAGCTGATGACCGAGAAGATGGTCTTCGCTGAGGCGTTGCTTGGAGGGAATTAGGTGTATTTAGGAAGGGGGGGGTTGGCTGAGGAGCCGACTTTTTTGGTTGTGATTGGGTGTCGGTTTCCTGTCAGACGGATCGACATTGACAGCCATACGGCATTTTGTTACCTTTGGACGTCAAGGTCGTCGTGTTGACGACCCTCTGATGACGGGAGGAATCCGAAATGTTCGGAACCAATATATCGGTCGTCGAAAGTTACACTTAAGGGCGGTCGTTCACGATCAATTTGGACGGCCGAGGCGATGAATGGAGACTTATCCACACAGTTCTTGTGTTCGGCGGACATCAGGTCTCCTTTTGCGCCGAGGAGCTGTTGAACGGACTGCAGCGGTCGGATCGACGGGGCCAGCTTGAGCTGGTCGTAGTCACCGATCATAGTCTGGGACTGCGGGGAGAGTATTCCCTTCAGCAGCTCCTGGATCGCGCAAAAGAACGCGGCTTCGGCACCTGTCCGCCCGAAGTCGGACCTTTGGCCCGGTTAGCCTTTCGTGAGGAACTGGGTGAAGAGATCTTTGTGGGCATGGAGCCAGCTTACGATGACGACGGCCTTCCCGGCCTGTTCGTTCTGGCGAGGAGCAGCGAGTCCTCAACCCTGAACGGTGCACCAGTTCGGCCACAGGAACCGTTCGCCGACGGCAGAGATAGACCGAACCTCTGGCTCCTGGTCGCCCCCAAGACCAAACCGGACGTCACTGGCGACGACCGGCCGTAGTCCGAGTTCATTTTTTCCGAACCTTTCCGTCCCGGCTCTCGTGGCGGTCCGTGCGGCCTGGACATAGGCCTCTTTTTAGTTCTATCGTATCCGTAACAGTAACCGACAACGTCGTGTCCACTCTCGAATTCAACATAACCAAACGTTCTGAGAAGAGTCGGGCCCGTCTCGGCGTTTTGCGTACTCCGCACGGTGAGGTCGAGACGCCGGTTCTCGTGACCGTAGCCACACGCGCTACCGTCCGGGCCGTCACTCTGGAACAGGCGGCGGCGACCGGTTCTCAGCTGCTCATCTGCAACACCTATCATCTGCATTTGCGTCCGGGCGAGGACGTTGTTGGTGAAGCCGGCGGATTGCATAAGTTCATGAGCTGGGACCGTCCGCTCATGACCGACTCGGGCGGCTTCCAGGTCTTCAGTCTGGGTTTCGGACGCGACTACGGCTTGGGTAAGATCGGTCCGACGGACGCGTCCGGCCAGGTCAAGGCCGGGCAGAGGCCGAAGATGCTGAAGATCGACGACTCCGGCGTGCGTTTCACCTCGTACGTCGACGGACGGGAGCTGTTCATGGGGCCTGAGGAATCGATGAAGATTCAGTCCGCGCTCGGCGCCGACATCGCCTTTGCCTTCGACGAGTGCACGCCGCCGAACGCCGATCGGGAGTACACCGAGTCGTCCCTCGCCCAGACCCACCGTTGGGCCGACCGCTGTCTGGCGGCCCGTGATACTAAGCAGGCGCTGTACGGCATCGTCCAGGGCGGGAAGTTTCCGGACCTGCGCCGCGAGAGCGCCCGGTTCATCGCCGGACGGCCTTTCGAAGGTTTCGGCATCGGCGGAGAGTTCGGCGAGGACAAGGAAACCATGGCCGAGATGCTGCGGACGGTCGTGGACGAGCTGCCGGAGGATCGTCCCCGCCACCTGCTGGGCATCGGCCATCCCGACGACATCGAGCTGATCGTGCGTGAGGGCGTGGACACCTTCGACTGCACCGTGCCGACGCAGTACGCCCGGCACGGCACGGCCTTCACCTCGGCCGGCCGGGTCTCGGTCGGCGCATCGGGCAATCTCCGCCGGCGCGGTCCGCTCGATCTGACCTGCGACTGCCCGACCTGCACCACGAATTCCCTGGCCTATGTCTGCCATCTGTATCGGGCGAAGGAGACCGCCGCGGCCATCCTGCTGACCGTGCATAATCTGCATTTCTTCAATCGACTGGTCGGCGACGTGCGCGAACGCATCAGGAACGGCAGCATCTGACGCCTATGGACTCCTTCGAACGGCTGCTCGAGTCGTACGACTACTCCTTTCCGCCGGACGCGGTGGCGCTCGAGCCGGCCTCGCCTCGCGATTCCGCCCGGCTGCTGGTATTCGATCCGTCCTCCGGCCGGGTCGTCCTCGACACCTATCGACATCTGGTGCGGCATCTGCCGCCCAACTCGTGTCTGGTCTTCAACGAAACCAAGGTCTTGCCGGCGCGGATCGAAGTGACCAAGCGCTCCGGCGGCCGGGCGCGGGTTCTTTTTTTGCGTCGGTCCGGACGGAATTCCTTTTTTGCGCTGTCCGACCGGAAGCTGCCGGTCGGCGAGACGGTTCGGGTCGGCCGGACGGACCTTCGGGTCGGAACCGGGGCCGGCGGCGAGTACCGACTGTCGGTGCCGGAGGGAACGACAGTCACCGAACTTCTCGTCAGACACGGGCGCATGCCGCTGCCGCCGTACCTCAAGAAGACGCCGCTTTTCGAACGGGATGTCAGGCGCAAGTATCAGACGGTCTTCGCTCGTAGGTCCGGTTCGGTGGCCGCACCGACCGCTTCGCTGCACTTCACGCCGCGATTGCTGAAGTCGCTGCGGGTGGCCGGTCATGAGGTCGTTTTCGTCACGCTGCACGTCAACCTCGGGACTTTCCAGCCGCTTCAGCCGGATCAGGTCAGGGCAGGGGAGCTGCATGAGGAGAGCTACGAGATCGGCTCTAAGGCGGCCCGGGCGATCGAGCGGGTCAAGAAGGAAGGTCGGCCGGTGATCGCCGTCGGCACTACGGTCGCTCGGACGCTCGAGTCGGCGGCCGGTCGCGGGTCCGGACTGGCCGGCGGCGGCATGACGCGACTGTCGTCCGACCCGGCTATCGTTTTCGGGTCGTCGACGGACTGATCACGAATTTTCACGTTCCCAAGTCCAGCCTGCTTATGCTGGTGGCGGCCCTGGTCGGCCGCGAGACCCTGCTCGGACTTTACCGCCGTGCAGTCGCCGCCGGTTTCCGACTGTTCTCGTTCGGCGACGGGATGCTGATTTTGCCTGAACGATCGGTCGAAAAGGCGCAGAGGCCGGACGAGAATTGACCGTTTGTCGACTGGCTGGTTGAATAGTTGAAAACCGAGCGACCGTCGTCGGTTTGGAGAGGGAAAGGAGGATCAGATGGACAGTTCTTTAAATAGAGAGGGAAGTTGGTCGAAAAAGTCATGGACGGTATATCCGTCCGCTTTCGAGGGCTCCCGGCCGATTTGGGATCAGGCCCAGGTCTTGGCTAAAGATTTTGACCTACATTCCGGTCTGACCTCGGTGTGGTTGGAACGAAACGACTGGATGAGGGTCCTCTCCAGCAGAGGAATAAAATTTTCGCTGTGCCACCCATTTTCCGAAGGCCTGGTCGTGGTGCCCAACTGCAGGTCGATTACCGGCGAGTTGGACATCGACACTCTCGCTTGGAGACGTTGGGAGGCGACCAAACTTCTTCTGGAAAGATTAAGAGAGCAGAGACTGGTGGTTGACCGACTGACCAGCCATGTGTCTCCCGAAAGCCTATCGATTCAGCCGCCGCTCAAGTGGCTCTTGGCTCTTTATGGGAGCTTAATTGGAGACCATGATCTCTGGCCCTTCTCCGTCCAGATGGGCAGTCTCCATCGCGGACAGTTGGCGCTGCAGACTGAGGCGGAATCTGCGGCAGGCGAGTATGGTGCGGGGCTGCTGGAAGCGGTTTCCGTTCTCCTGCTTCACGACAAGCTGCTGTCTCGACCCAAGTACGGGGGAGGGCAGCAGCCACTCTGTCCCGTCAACATCCTTTGTCCGGGTGAGAGGATTCAGCGGGAAGGGAAACAGATGGTACCCCGCGTCCGTCTGGGAGATGATGACCTGACCATCGTATTGGACCTGCAGGGGGAAGATACCTCCCTGACCAGCGTCGGCGTGATGACCGTATTCTTGTCGGAGAAGGCGGCCTAGTCCGTCCCGATCAGACGAGAGAAAGACACTTCTCAGGGCGCTCGGGCATCGAAGTCAACACGACCGATGCCCTTTTTTTGTTGCTTGGCCGGCGGTCAGTCATGTAGAGTGAAGGGGACTTTGAACCAATAATCACCTGAACCTATGACAGGAGCCTTTAAGCCAATGCTGGCCGCGGCGGCCGTAGCCGTCCTACTGCTAGTCGCACCGGCCTCGCAGGCCATCTATTCGGTCGGCGAGATCCCCAACGGATCGCTCGTCAAGAAGGACGGTTCGTCCTCGGTCTACTACTTTGCCGACGGGGGACGTTACGTCTTCCCCAACGAGCGGACTTTCTTTACCTGGTACGACGGTTTCGACAGTGTGCTGACGGTGATGTCGAACGTCCTGTCGTCCATTCCGCTCCGCGGCAACGTCACCTACCGGCCGGGCGTCAGGATGGTCAAGATTCAGACCGATCCAAAGGTGTACGCCGTCGACGCCGGAGGCACGCTGCGCTGGGTGAACTCCGAGAGCGTGGCCCGGACGCTGTACGGCAGCGACTGGAACCGGCAGATCGACGACGTGCCGGACGCGTTCTTCGTGAACTATGTGGTCGGCGAGCCGGTGAATGCCGCGGCCGACTTCAGTCCGTCCCAGGTTAGAGCTAGGGTCGGGACCATCCGTGAGAATCGGACGGCGACTCCTGTTCCTTCCGCTCCAGATCCCGTTGACCCCGAGCCTGCTATTCCAGATCCCGTTGAGCCTGTTCCTCCTACCCCGCCGGTTTTGACGATCACCTCCGGCCGGCTTCAGACTTCCGACCTAGTCTATCGCGGCGCCTTCCGTTTGCCGGCATCGCCTGACGGGATGGGCTGGGAATGGGGCGGCGACGCCATGACCTACTACCCGAACGGCGATCCGTCCGGTCCGGCCGACGGCTTCACAGGTTCGCTCTACGGCACGGGGCACGCCTGGAACGAGAGCGTTTCGGAGATCGCGATCCCGATACCGCGTGTTTCTGCCGGCAAGAATCCGGAAGACCTGAATCGGGCCACTACGCTGCAGGGTTTCGCCGACGTTCGCGGCGGACTCTTCAATCCGCTGAACGAGATCATCCGGGTCGGTATCGAGTACCTGCCGGCTCAGGGTTCCCAGACCTCGGGCAAGCTCTATCTGGCATTCGGGCAACATTTCCAGGAGGGCGGATCGGCGCAGCTGATTCCGTCGCACGCCTGGTGCGAGCTCGACCTTTCGCATCTCAACACTCGGGGTCCCTGGTGGGTCGACGGCGAGAACATCTACGCCGTCAACGACTACCTGTTCTCGATTCCCGAGGACTGGGCGGACGCCTACGTCGGAGGACGGATGCTCGCGACCGGACGCTACCGCGACGGCGGCTGGTCCGGTCAGGGTCCGTCGATCTATGCCATCGCGCCCTGGGACTACGGCAATCCGCCGGCGGCCAGGACTCACATCCAGCCCGTCGCTCTGCTGCAGTACGACACCTCCTACGACAGCGACGCGCTGTTCAGTGGTACGGCCAGGACCATGGACAACTACCACCACTCCGACACCTGGACTGGCGCATCCTGGCTGACGGACAGCAGCGGCAGGGCAGCGGTCGTCTTCGCCGGCACCAAGGGATTCGGCGACTACTGGTACGGCGACATCAACGGTCCGTGCGAGGACTGTGCGCTGCAGCGCGGCTGGTGGAGCGACCGGATGGACGGACAGATGATCTTCTACGACCCGAACGACCTGGCGGCCGTGGCCAGGGGCGAGATGGAGCCGTGGGAGCCCCAGCCCTACGCCACCATGGACCTGACTCCGTACCTGTACCGGCGAAGTTCGGCGCAGGAGATGTTCCGGGTCGGGGCCATCGCCTTCGACCGGACCCACGGTTTCCTCTACCTGTTCGAGACGCTGGCCGACGGCGACCTGCCGCTGGTGCACGTCTGGAAGGTGAATTGAGTCTATAATCCAAGGCAAATCTAAATCAATCCATTTAATTTTAAGTCGAGACAGGTTATGAACAAGCAGCTGACGACAGCTTTAGGGATAATAATTCTGGCCGTAGCCGCCAGCTTGGCGACCGTGAGGATCGCCGTTCCGTCCGGTGGTCCGGTCGGCGGTGCCGACGTCTATGACGGCGTCATCAAGAGCGGTGTCGTCCGCGCCTGCTATTTGGTCTATCCGCCGGCTTCGATCAAGGATCCGAATACCGGTGAGATGTCGGGTGTGTTCGTCGAGACGCTGGAGAAGGCCGCCGAGAACATGGGGCTGACCGTGGAATGGAATGCCGAGGTGGGCTGGGGCGAGATGATCGAGGCCCTTGACTCGAACCGCTGCGACATAATCGGCTCTCCCGCCTGGAGCAATTCCACCCGGGGCAGGAGCGCAGAATTCGTTCAGCCGGTCTACTACAGCGCCATCAACGCTTATGTCAGGGCCGACGATCACCGGTTCGATCAGGACATCAGGGTGGCGAACGACAGCAGCTTCAAGCTGGCGACGGTCGACGGCGAAACTTCCCAGCTGATCGTCTCCAGGCAGTTTCCGAACGCCCAGACCTTGGAGCTGCCGCAGTCGACGGACGTCTCGCAGATGCTTCTGAACGTCGCCGACGGCAAGGCGGACATGGCGTTTCTCGAACCGACGGTGGCCAATGAGTACGACAGGAACAATCCGGGCAGGATCAAGAACGTCTCCGTCGACAAGCCGGTGGTCATCTACGGGAACGTCATGATGGTCAAGAAGGGCGAGTTCCTGTTCAAGACGGCGATGGACAACGCCGTCAGCGAGCTGCTCAACAACGGCTACGTCGACGAGCTGATCGACAGGTACGAGGCGGATTATCCGGGCGGTTTCTATCGTGTGGCCGCGCCGTACGTGGTTCCGCAGGACAGGTAAGCTATGTCCGTACTCGACATCATCGTTACCTATAGAGAAGGCCTACTCGTAGGCCTTCTCGTGACTTTGAAGCTGTGCCTGATAATTTGGTCGTCGGGCATCTTGTTGGGTACGGTTTTGGGCTATTTTGGTTCAAGATACCGTGAGCAGGTCGGTTCTCCGACGAGGGTCCTTTCTTTCGTGCTGTCGGGGGTGCCGATTCTGATCCTGCTCTTCTGGCTTCACTATCCGTTGCAGGCGATGTTAAGGGTGAACATTGATCCGTTTTATACTGCCGCCTTCGCCATTTCGATGATCAACATCTTTTCCGTCGCTGACCTGGTAAGGACATCCCTATCGGACTTTCCGTCCCAGTATTCGTTGGCGGCCAAGGCCTGTGGACTGTCGCGAAGAGAGACGTTTCTGAAGATCGAACTGCCGATAGTGTTTCGTCAGATAGTTCCCTCGTTGCTCAGCCTGCAGGTCGTGATGCTGCAGTTGACCCTGTTCGCCAGCCTGATTTCGGTGGAGGAGATTTTCAGGGTGGCTCAGAGGATAAATGCCGTGATCTACAAACCGATCGAGGTCTATACGGCCCTGGCGATCTTCTTCCTGATAATCTGCCTGCCGCTTAATGGCATCGCACTTTTCCTTCGAAACAGGTATACGAGGGACATTTCGGAGAATTGATTATGTTGGCTGGCAGAAACCTAACGAAGCGACACGACGGCACTGAGGTCCTTAAGGACATAGACATTGCGGTTGGGTCGGGACAGATAGTTTCCCTTATCGGACCGAGCGGGGCGGGAAAGACGACACTGCTTCGGGCACTGTCCATGCTCGACCAGCCGGAGTCGGGCAACGTTACGCTGGACGACGAGAGATACGACTTTCCGCTCAGGGCAGACAAGAAGATTTCGCCGTGGCCAAAGATTTCGGTTGTCTTTTAGCAGCTGTTCATCTGGCCGCACCTGTCCTTGAGGGGGAATATCGAACTGCCCATCAGGACCGACGGGACTCTCAAGGAGAAAAGGGACTACCTCGAAAATCTCTACGAGATGTTCGGAATGGGGGAATTCGTCGACCGTTTTCCGAATGAGGCCTCCATCGGGCAGCGGCAGCGGACGGCGTTGGTGCGGGCTCTTGCCCTAAAGCCGAAGTACCTGCTGTTGGACGAAATCACCTCGGCGTTGGACGTCGAACAGTCCGAGATGATCCTGTCCCATCTGGCTGACGTCAAGAAGATGGGGGTCGGCGTCCTGATGGTCGCGCACGACATCGGTTTCGCCATGTCTAACGTCGACAGTGTCTATTTCATGGAAGGGGGGAGGATCGTCAAGCACGGCAAACCGTACGAGTTCCTGCTGGAGTCCAAGAACGAGCGCATCCGCAATTTTATAGACTTGGCCTCACTCGGATCGTCACAGGTCAGGACTTACTCCGGTCAGGAGGAGTTCCAGGCTTACCATCTGTCGTTGCTGAATCGGCTTCCGGAAAATAGCACGATCACGATTATCGGCGGATTGGGTGCGATCTGGTATGCCCCAATGGGGGACAGCTATAGGATTTATGATGAGTTGAGAATCAAAAAGAATATCGGGTGGGATATGTTGATGTACGAGTATGGGGAAGAGGATCGGAGACTGGTGAAAAGCAATCCAAAACTGAACAGGTTTCACGTTCTCTCTAAGGGCATGAAAAACATGGCAGACATCAATATCAATAGCGATGGCACTGTAGTTCTTCAGGTTTTTGATTCGGTACCGACGGTCATAGAGATAAAGAGTCAGATTTTGGCCGATTCCTACTTTCACTATTACAAGGATATGCTGAGGAACAGCAAGAAATTTTTGGGCTGAGGTCAGCTAATTTCGCATTTTGGAGTATTGTTGTTACCATATAGTCATTATACCCTAATGCGTTAAAAAAGCCGCTACTTTTTTGCCGTAAAAAACGGACGATCTCCGAATCGCGGCTTATTTAGGCCGCGACTAGCCAAAAAAGTTATCCACACCTCTTTAAAAATTACCGCGGAAATCGACCCCTAACGGGGTCGATCAAAAAAATCAAAGGATCAAACCCCAAAGGCCAAAGTTACAATCTGCGGGAAAGAGAGACGCCGAGACCATAAGTCCGATCGCGGGGCACCCACCTGTGGCCGTCCATGCCCCGCCATCGGAACTTGCCGAGCATGACGATGAAGCCGTTAGAGTCCAGCGACGCGAGCCAAGCAGACTTGTCAGCCAAGAGCCTCTTGTTATTTTTATCGTAATACATCGCCACGTCATAAACCGCCTCTGGAACAGTCTGGCGGGTCAGCTGAGTAATCTTTAATTCCACAAGCTGTTTAGCCGCCTCTTGCCAGTCACTGTCTATAAGTTCGGCCAGCTTCTTTTTCTTGGATTCAAATTCTGCGATCGCTTCAGTGTATTCATCGGGGAGTTCCAGATCCTTAAACGCTTTTTCTTTAAGAGTTTTTACGATGATTTCTGTCTGCTTCAAATAATTTTTATCTTCAGTTTCTCGCATAACATCTTTGGAGACGAGAGCCCAGCCAAGTCGCGGATGCTCTTTAGTAAAGAATTCTTTGCTTACCACGTCTGTCCGCCAGAGGTCAAGCGAATTTAATATTTTTCCTTTTTCTTCCTTCTCCCATTTTTTGACTAGAATCTCATCCATGGCTTCCATCGACATAGGCTTGCCATCGGGAGTTTTGTCTACTCGCAAAACAAGCATCTGGCCTAGCTTCTCTGCTTGCTCAAGTTCTTCGATCGAGAATGGAACATCCGGAACTTCGGCCAAGCGAACGCCGAATGTTTTCTCCACCTCTTGCGGGCCAAAAACATTTTCTCTGCCGAGTTTTTCAATTGCTGCCTCAATTTGCTTTGCGACCGGCCCTTCAAGTTTTGCTTCAGGAACCACCGTCCGTTTCGCTTCCGGCGCTTCGGTTTTTCCTTCCCGCTCCAGTCCTTTGCGCTTCGATTCTCCGGCCTTTGGCTTGTACTCTACCAGTCTTATAAGTTCGCCAAGCTTTTTCTTGTCGACGTCAGTTTCCAGTTTATTAGAATGGCAGTCTCAACAATCTAACGCAACGGGGTGATATCATCGCCCCATATGCGAAGAACCACATACACACGACTCGATCAGCAGGACCGTGAGGAAATCAGCAGGGGTATCGCGGCAGGATATACCCTGACGGCCATCTCCCGCCGGATCGGCAGGCATGCGAGCACGGTATCCCGGGAAGTGGCCGCCGGCGGCGGGCAGGCCGGGTACCGTGCGGACGGAGCCGGAAGACG
>MNWN01000040.1 GCA_001872545.1 Parcubacteria group bacterium CG1_02_58_44 | reverse complement strand
CTTCGTAGGTTTGTAAACGTGGTCAGATCTACGAAATACTCCTTCTCCATTACTCCCCGATTTGACTGGATATGCCTGGAACAGACACTTATCACGAACCAGAGACAGGACAAAAAACATGGGGAAGGTAAACGTTCATCCACCAAATTTCCCGAGGAAGTCGAGCAGTCGCTCGATTTTTTCTTTCTCGGAATCCTTGCGGCGGTTGTACCGCCACACCTCCTCTGAGACGAACAGGCCGAGCCTATCGCGGCGGATCCCGCCGGTTGTCTTGAGCCCGCGCTTCAGGTAGCCCCAGAAGCCCTCCATGCCGTTCGAGTGCACCTCGCCCCGCCCGTACTCGTGCTGCGCGTGGTCGACGTACGCGTGCCGGTACCCGTGCTTCGGTGTTTCCCGGTACAGCCGGTACCCATCCGAGTAGATGGTGCTGCCCGCCTCGACCGTCGCCAGGATGATCGGCATGATCGTCGACTTCTTCGCGTCGGGCACGAGGAAGGCACGGACGACGCCGCGCCCGCGCTCCAGGATGCCGAAAACGGGCTGCTTGGACGTCCCGCGCCCGCGCTTCGTGCCGAGCCTCCTGACCGACCACGGCTTGTTGTGCCACGTGCCCGAGACGTACGTCTCGTCGACCTCTACGACGCCCGACAGCGTTGCGGGCACGTCCGCGGCCATCGCGTTCCGCATCGCGAGGCACATGGCGAGCAGCGTCGGCCGCGACGCCGGGAAGTGGAGCCGTATCGCGCCGACCGTCCTGTACCGGAGGGCCGCGAACAGGAACGCGCGCCAGGCCTTTTCGTCGGCGCGGATGCCGGCGACGGGATTCTTCCGCGTCGACCACTCGCGGCGGCAGGCCGCGCATTTTCTGGACTGTCTACGAACCTCCCATGACCTCCTCGAGCCGCAGTGTGGGCAGGTGTGGCGGGGCATATTTGGTGGAAGATTATTGACTATCGCCAAACTCTCCCATTTTTCCGCTGAGCCAAAAAGAAAATCCACCAATTCTGGTGGACGAATCTTTACCTTCCCCAAAACATCCTAACCATCTGCCACACGGACTTCTGCTGATCCATGTCTTCACTTCCTTTCTTTCTAAAGAGCGTCTAGATATAAACATTCCTCGTTCGAACTGTCAATCCATCGACCAAACTTGCACCTTCTATGGTCTTCCTGATAAGGAAGCAACAACTAAGCCACTCACCCAAAAAATCATGCCAGCCCGATTCCATTCCATGGCGCTCTTGGGTCTGGATGCCGTGCCGGTCGAGGTCGAGGCCGATATTTCCCGCGCCACTCTGCCCAATTTCAAGCTGGTCGGACTGCCTGACACCTCGGTCCGCGAGGCCAAGGAACGCGTCCGGGCGGCGATCGCCAACAGCGGACTGACATTCCCTCAAGCCCGAGTGACAGTCAATCTGGCACCGGCCGACATCAAGAAAGAAGGCCCGATGCATGACCTGGCCATCGCACTGTCGATTGTCTCGGCCGCCAGCAAGTCAGCCGCCGGAGACAATGTTCGTCGAGTCTTCCTCGGCGAGCTGGCCCTGACCGGTGAGCTTCGTCCGGTGACCGGCGCACTGCCGACCGTCCTATCGGCGCTCAAAGCTGGCTTCAGCGAGATCTACTTTCCAACCGACAACTCGATCGAGGTCGGACTGGCCATGGAAGGCGTCGACTCCAAGCGATGTATCGCCTTTCCGGTCAGGTCGCTGGCCGAAATCATGCTGCATCTGAGCGGCGACGGCTGCCTTCAACCTCTCGACCCAGCCGCTGTCGCCCAGACAACTCAACTTCGACCCAACGACCAGTCGATAGACTTCGCCTTCGTCAGCGGACAGGCACAGGCCAAGCGCGCCCTAGAGATCGCCGCGGCGGGCGGCCACAACATCCTAATGTCCGGTCCGCCCGGTTCGGGCAAGACCATGCTGGCTAGGTCAATGCCGTCCATTCTGCCGGACATGACCCGGGAGGAAATGCTGGAAACGACCAAAATCAGGAGCGTGTCCAACCAGCTGGAGAGCGGAGTTCGTCTGCTCGCCGAACGTCCGTTCAGGTCACCGCATCACACCGCCTCCGGCGCCGCACTCATCGGCGGCGGCAGCTATCCGCGTCCGGGCGAAGTCAGCCTGGCGCATCGCGGGGTACTGTTTCTGGACGAACTGCCGGAATTTCCGCGTTCCGCATTGGAAGCCCTGCGCCAGCCGCTCGAGGACGGATTCGTGACCGTCTCCCGCTCGCAATGCACCCTGCGCTTCCCGGCCAGATTCATGCTGGTCGCGGCCATGAACCCCTGTCCCTGCGGCTACGCCACCGACCCGTTCCACGACTGCTCCTGCAGCCCATCGCTGATCGCCCGATACGGACGCCGAATCTCCGGGCCGTTGCTCGACCGGATCGACCTGCACATCGAGGTACCGCGAGTCGACTCGAGAGATCTACTCAATGCAATCAACGCCGAACCGTCATCGGTCGTACGCAGCCGGGTAACGCTGGCCCGGGAAAAGGCCAGACGCCGTTTCGCCGACGGACAGAACTGTTCCAATGCCACGATACGACATCAGACATTGCGTCAGCACTGCCAACTGGACGCCGAAGCCAAGAAATTCCTAGAGGAGGCCGTCGACCGACTGAAATTGTCAGCCAGGTCCGTTACCAGAACCCTCCGTGTGTCGCGTACCGTCGCTGACCTATCCGACTGCGAAAAGATCGGCCGCGAGCATCTGGCCGAGGCATTGCAGTTCCGTTCCAGAACCAAATGACCAACCCAAAACAAAAGTTCGAACGATGAAGTCCGGACCTTTGCTCCGTATGTCGAACCAACGATCACTTGATGTAGTCCAGCGGATTGACCCGATTGTAGATTCCACCGATCAAAACCTCGAAGTGCAGATGCGGTCCGGTCGAACGTCCGGTCGAGCCCATGAGCGAAATCACGTCGCCGCGACTCACCCTATCTCCCTTCTGGACCAGAAGTCTGGAGGAATGGCCATACCTAGTCCAAATGCCGTTGCCATGGTCGATTAGGATCATGTAGCCGTACCCGCCGGAATTCCAGCCTGAAGTGACGACCACGCCGTCGTCCGCCGCATAGATCGGCGTACCAATCGGCCCGGCGATATCCAATCCGGCATGCCCATATTTGAAATATTGAGTTATGCGTCGAGCCGAAGTCGGCCACAGCAGCCGTGAACTGGAGCTCGAAGCGGCCGGAGACGGAGTGAAGACCTTACCGAGGTTGGTAGTGATGACCTGGCGGGCCTGCGGCGGCGGAGGCGGCACCTTGCCGTCCGGCAAAATCAGTCTCTGGCCGATAGACAGGGAACCGGCACTGTCCAGACCGTTCATCGCCAGGATCTTGTCGACATCGCTCTTATAGGTGTTGGAGATCTTATTGAGCGTGTCACCGCTCTTGATTGTATAGATCAACCCGTCGACCGGAGGAATCACGAGCTTCTGCCCCGGACGAATCAGGCTTCTGGCACTCAGATCGTTAGCCTGCAGTACGGTGGTGGTCTGGAGGTCGTACAACCTGGCGATGGATCCGATGTTCTCGCCGTCATCGACGGCGTGTTCAATGATGACATTCCTGGTTCTGGTGCCGACCGTGTCAACAGCTTCGGCGAATTCGGTCTGCACCCTAACCGCATTGACCAGCGAAGTCGGCGGAGACACTAGGCCCGGATCGAAGCTATAGAACGTACCATCTGAGGAATCGCCGCCCTGGGACTGGAAGTAGCCACGCGGACGAATCGCCTGCGCTTCCAGATAGGAAACTTCGACGGCCATTTCGGCGACCGAATCGAACTCCTCGACCAGCAGATCCTCCGTCTCCTGTAGGGTCACACTGGACAGGATGCTGTTGTTGCCCAAATCGGTCACTGAGGACGGCCTTTCCATGGCCTGAATGTTGGTGGCGGTGACCAGGAAAGCCAGCAGTCCGATGAAGGCATGCATGGCATAACGACCCAAAAAGCTGCCTTGCAGTGGAGTCAGTAGACTATCTGCCAATTTCTTCGTCGCCCGGGCCAGACGGTAGCAGACCGACAGGGCCGGATGCAAAAAGACTCGCCAGACAAAACCAGACGGTCCGCTGATGAGTCTGATCGTTCGACCGAATCCCCTCTTGATGGCCATGAGCGCCCGGCAGATTCCCAGCAGGCACCTGACACCAATTTTCTTTACTGTTCGCGGTATAGAGAGGGCTATTAGGAGTCTGTCTGAAACCTGCCTTCCGAGACACCGAGATCGGCGAGGCGACGTTTCGCCTGACTGCGGACTGATGAGCCGCGAATTGGTCCGGGAGGTGAGGTCTCAAACTGGCTTTGAATCTTATTCCCCGCTCACGCCGGCCCGAGTGTCGGGTAAAATCCTAACCGAACACCCTTAACCGTAATAGGAGAACGATACCAACCGCAAGACCGACAGTCAACGATCCGAGGTTTAATTTTGGCTAAAAAACGACAGTTCAGCGAAATTATGGGTACAAAAGCTCTTGATTGGTTGAACTTTCCTGAGGAGGAATAACCGGAAAACTGTAAACCGAACTTGACAGGCCGACCATCTTCCCCTAATCTTCGGGATGGTCCCGAATGGGACCACCCACAAGGAGGCAAAATGCCGGGTGCAGCAGCAGGTAGAAAGTCAGCGAAAAGGAGGAAGCCTGGGACACGGAGGGCAAGGACCCTGCGTGAATTCCAAAGACTGCACGGTAGGTGCGGCGGCAGGGTCAGTGTGATCAGACTCGACGGAATCGTCGAGGCGACCTGTCTACTCTGCAATGAGACACGGCTCTTCGGAACCCAAAGGGCCGAAGGATCGAAGACCTCGGTCGACGGACACCGTCACAAACACCCTCGCCGACGTCGGAACCTCTGAGAGACCCTCGGAGAGGGTGCGCTTGGCCGCCAGTCTTAAATGCTGGTGGCCGTTTTTTTAGAAAAAACAATGTCTGACTGATATCGATAGACAAAACCGAGGACTAATCCCTATGATTATAGGCCGAAAAACACTTAACCTCGGCGAAAAACTGGACCACCTTTCATTGACAAACTGAGGTCGTTTTCATAATCTTCTTGGCGTGAAGGGACACCGGATCGGACGACATTCAAAACGACCGAGTCCGCGACTGGTGACCCGACGACAAACGGCTGAAGGACCGAACCTGACGCCAAACTGATCCATAATCATTTAAAGAAGCCGCTGGCCGAGACCGGCGGTGACCATATATCGACTATGAACACTCCCCTAATCCTCTCTTTCCTGGCGTCCGCACTGGCGATCGGCTACGGCGCGATCCTCATTCGCTGGGTCATCTCCCGACCGGCCGGAGACGAAAAGATGCGCAGTATCGCCAAGGCGATCCAGGACGGCGCCGGCGCCTACATGCTCCGTCAGACCAAGTCGGCGGCATTGGTGGCGGCGGTCGTCTTCGTCCTGCTGTTTTTCGTCATCGGCAAGGTCACGGCCGTCGGCTTCCTGGTCGGTGCGGTGCTCTCCGCCCTGGCCGGCTACATCGGCATGCAGGTCTCGGTCCGCGCCAATGTCCGGACGACCGAAGCGGCCAAGTCCGGTCTGGCCAAGGCTTTCCTGGTCGCCTTCCGTGGCGGCTCGGTGACTGGCCTGTTCGTGGTCGGTCTGGGACTCCTGGGCGTCTCCGCTTTCTACGCCATCACCAAGGACGTTAACGCCTTGATCGGCCTAGGCTTCGGCGGATCGCTGATCTCGGTCTTCGCCCGTCTGGGCGGCGGCATCTACACCAAGGCCGCCGACGTGGGCGCCGACCTAGTCGGTAAGGTCGAGGCTGGCATTCCGGAGGACGACCCGCGCAATCCGGCAGTCATCGCCGACAACGTTGGCGACAACGTGGGCGACTGCGCCGGCATGGCGGCCGACCTGTTCGAGACCTACGCCGTAACCGCCATCGCAGCCATGCTTCTCGGACACCTGCTCTTCGTAGGCAACGAGAATGCCATCCTGTTTCCGCTGGTCCTGGGTGCCGCATCCATACTGACCTCCATCCTAGGGTCTTTCGCGGTCAGAATCGGCAGCGGCAAGAACATCATGGGCGCACTGTACAAGGGCCTGATTGTGGCCAGTGTGTTGGCAGCTGTCTTCTTCTATCCGATCACCAGCTGGCTGATGGGCGACAACGGGCTCTTTGGTGTCGGCCGTCTCTACAGTGCAGCCCTAGTCGGCATTGTGGTCACTGCGCTCATCTTCGTCATCACTGAGTACTACACCGGCACCAAGTTCTCGCCGGTCAAACACATCGCCGAAGCGTCCGAATCCGGACACGGCACCAACGTCATCGCCGGTCTGGCAGTATCCATGCGTTCGACTGCCCTGCCGGTGCTCGTGATCTCGATCGGTGTACTGTCGGCCTTCGGTCTGGCCGGAATCTACGGCGTGGCTGTGGCTTCGATGGCCATGCTTTCGCTCACGGGCATCGTGGTGGCGATCGACTCGTTCGGTCCGATAACTGACAACGCCGGCGGCATCGCCGAGATGGCCGGACTGCCGGACAGCGTACGAGCGATCACCGACCCGCTCGACGCGGTCGGCAACACCACCAAGGCCGTGACCAAGGGTTACGCCATCGGTTCGGCCGGACTGGCCGCGGTCGTGCTGTTCTCGGCCTACACCGAAGAGCTTAGTAAGCTGGGTGTGCATCTTCGTTTCTCACTATCCGAACCCAAGGTCCTGATCGGCCTGTTCTTGGGTGGTCTGGTCACCTACCTGTTCGCAGCTATCGCCCTGGAGTCGGTCGGACGCACCGCCGGCAAGGTGGTCGAAGAAGTCCGCCGCCAGTTCCGGGAGATCCCGGGCATCATGGAAGGAACGGCCAAGCCAGACTACGCCAAATGCGTGGACATCGTGACCCGTTCGGCCATCCGCGAAATGATCGTACCGGCCCTGATTCCGGTCGTGGCTCCGATCCTGGTCGGCGTTCTGCTCAAGAACTTTTTGGGCGCTGAGGCGTTGGGCGGACTGCTGGTCGGCTCGATCGTCACCGGCATTTTCGTGGCCATTTCGATGACCACCGGCGGTGCGGCCTGGGACAACGCCAAGAAGTACATCGAGCTGGGTAACCACGGCGGCAAGGGCTCGAAGGCCCATCAGGCCGCAGTGACCGGCGACACGGTCGGCGATCCCTACAAGGACACAGCCGGTCCGGCCATCAATCCGATGATCAAGATCCTGAACATCGTGGCGCTCCTGATCGTGGCGCTGATGGTCTAACCCCGATGCGGGTCACGAGCCGGGCACGCTGCACCGGTCTTCCCTCGCTCCTAACTCACCGTACCCACCAAGTACGGTTCGCATCGTCGCTCGGTCCAGCGCGGCACATCGCATCCCGTCCATGACCCGCCAAATCACCGACGATCAAACGCAAAAAGCCGTCCGGTTCTGCCGGACGGCTTTTTGCGAGACAAAGCTTTATGACCAATCGACTAATGGCGGTTCTTGACCCAGCAACGGTTTCCGTCGTCATACAGCTGTGGCCACCACCTTGTCATCCCGGAAGGCCGAACGGAGCGAGGTCTATCCGGGATCCAGTGCCGGTAAGTCCACTCCTGGGCCCAGGCTCTTCGCCTTGGAGAGGCGAAAGTGTTGAAAGACGACTCTTTAACCAACAATTGTCATCCCGGACCTGATCCTGGATCCACGATCAGACCTTTTCTGCTTCTGGGTCCCGGCTCGGAGGCCGGGACGACAAAGTCTTATTCGTCATCCCTACTTTTTCAGTTCGTCATTCTAAGCCGAAATAATTTTTTCGGTCATACCAGAACCGCTTTCCTTCTTAATTTGTCATCCCGGAAATCGCGTCAGCGATTATCCGGGATCCAGAGCCGTTTTATTTTTCCTGGGTCCCGGATCAAGTCCGGGACGACATGCT
>MNWN01000022.1 GCA_001872545.1 Parcubacteria group bacterium CG1_02_58_44 | reverse complement strand
TTTTGCTTCTGGGCCCTGGATCAAGTCCGGGGCGACAGTGCGATCTATTTGCGGGACGGCCCCGGCGCGGCAACCTCGGAGGCGTCCGGGCTCGGTCCGGAGCCCGCGGCGAGGGCCGGACGCCGAGAGTTAGGGCGGACCGCCGCCGGAGCGGGCCGACCCGTGCCGCGCGGGACCGTCCCGAAGGGGGTCCGGGGCGCGAGCCCCGTCCCCCCGCGGAGCGGTGCCTGGGGTCTGGGGGAGAGGGTCTTCCCCAGTTCAAGAAAAACATTCTGGGCCCTGGATCAGGTCCGGGGCGACAAGGGGCTTCGTTTGATTCCGAATCAAGTCCGGGGCGACAGGTGGGGATGCATAAGGAAATAAAAAATCAGCTTCCGTTTCTGCCGGACCGGCCAATCTGCTATCCTTGGGCCATATGCTTTCCATTGTCATTCCGACCTACAACGAGGAAAAATACCTGCCGTTCCTGCTGCGCTCGATTCGGGCCCAGACCGACCGGGACTGCGAGATCATCGTGGCCGACAACCGTTCGACCGACCGGACGCGGGAGATCGCCGGCCAGTTCGGCGCTCAGGTGGTGGACGGCGGCATGCCGTCAGGGGGGCGTAACCGCGGCGCGGCGGTAGCCAATGGGGATGTCGTTCTCTTTCTGGATGCGGACGTCATCCTGCCCGATCCGAAGTTCATCGAGGATACTGTCGCCGAGTTTCGCCGGCGCGGCTTGGGGGCGGCCACCTGCCGCGTCGAGCCACTCTCCGACCGTCGGGTCGATCACTATCTGCACGAGGCCTTCAACTATTTCATGTGGGTGACCTCGGCGGTCTATCCGCATGCGCCTGGCTTCTGCATCTTCGCCCGCAAGGACTTGCACGAGCGGATCGGCGGTTTCGACGAGGAGGTCAAGCTGGCCGAGGACCATGACTACGTCGAACGTGCCGGCAAGGTCGCCAAGTTCGGCATCCTGAAGTCGCACAAGATTCCGGTGTCGGTGCGCCGGCTCGACCGCGACGGCCGGCTCAAGACCGCCTTCAAGTATGCGGCCGCCGAACTGCACCTGCGAACCAGGGGACCGATCAAGACCGACCTGTTTCGCTACGGTTTCGGACACGACGGCTCCGAGCCGGACGAGGACCGGAAGGCCGGGGAATGACGCCCCGGCATCTGCTATAATCAATCGAGTTCGGATTCGGTCTTTCGAATCCCGGTCAGCGGCGCACGGTTCGACGGACCGTTCGCCCGTGAACATTCAGCTCACCAGACACCTATGGCAGAGAAGAAATTCCTCTTGGGCAACGAGGTGGCCGGTCGGGCCGCACGCGCGGCCGGCGCCCGGGCCATGTACGGATACCCGATCACTCCGGCCTCGGAGATTATGCACTACTGGGCCCGCGAGACCGGCAGCGAGGCCGGGCAGAAGGACGGTCTGGTCTTCCAGCAGGCCGAGGACGAGATCGGCGCCAGCTTCATGCTGCTGGGCGGTGTGCTGGCCGGAACCCGTGCCTTCACCGCCACTGCCGGACCCGGTCATGTCCTGATGCAGGACGCCTTCTCGATGGCCGAGGCCATGCGTCTGCCGGTCGTGGCCTACGTCATGCAGCGCGGCGGTCCTTCGACATCGACCGTAATCTATTCGCAGCAGGAGGTCACCTTGGCCTGCTTCGGCGGCAACGGCAACGGCTTTCGCGTGGTCTACTCGCCGTCGACCCTTCAGGAGCTGTTCGACTACGGGATCAAGTCCTTCAATACCGCCTGGAAGTGGCGGTTTCCGACCTTTATGCTGGGCGACGGCTACAGCGCCAAGATGATGGGCGAGGTCGAAGTCTACTCGCCGGCCGAGCGCGGCATCGAGATGGTGCCGACCGAACCGTACCTGCTCGGCGAGCGGCGGCTGACCGATCTCTCCAGGGTCATGCCGTCGCCGGAGATCGAGGTCCGGTCGGACGGCGGAGTCGAATACGTCTGCCTGCGCAACTGCCTCAATCTGGAGGAGGAGACGCTGGCGGTCAACACGGAGATCAAGGCCGCCTGGGACCGAATGGCCATTGAAGCGACCGAACACGAGCTGTACGGACAGGACGGCGCACGGACGGTCATCGTGGCGCACGGTCTGGTGGCTGCGGCCGCCCGGTCGGCGATCGACTCGTCGGGCGACGCGCACGGCGGCACGTCGCTGTTTCGGCCGATCACGCTGAACCCGTTTCCGGCTCAGGCGCTGCGTCGGGCGGTCGAGCGGGCCGAACGTATCGTCGTGGCCGAGTCTGCCTACAACCAGCTAGGACGCTTGGTGAAGGACGCGTTGTATGGCCATTCGTCGGTGCCGATCGTCGAGTTTTTCCGTCCGTCATTCAGCATCCTGCCCGACGACCTGATCGACCTGCTGGCCGGACAGCTGACCTCCTAACGATTTTTTATGTTTGGAAGAAAGAAAAAACAGCCCGAGGAAGAATACCGCTCGCCCTTTCCGAAGTGCGTCCGGCTCGACTCCAAGCCCCACTCCTTTTGCGGCGGCTGCGGGCATCCCGAGGTGCTGAAGGCGTTCGGCTTCGCGGTCGACGAGCTGGGGCTGCAGCCGCGCGTGGTCTTCGGCGTGGACATCGGCTGTTCGCTCCTGTCCTGGAACTTCTTCAACCTGAATTCGGTCGAGACACATCACGGCCGCACCGTTCCGGTCATGGCCGGACTGCGCCGGGCCAACCCCGAGGCGATCGCCGTGGCCTATGTCGGCGACGGCGGGGCCTACGCCATCGGCGCCGGACACTTGCTGAACTCGGCCATCCGCAACGACAACATCCTGACCGTGGTCGTCAACAACGGGCTGTACGCCATGACCGGCGGGCAGGAGTCGCCCACCACCCATCCGGGCTGGAAGGTCACGACCGCGCCGTACGGAGCGGACGAGTACTACATCCGGGCGCCGGAGATCATCAGGAACGTCAATCCGACCGCCTTCGTGGCTCGCGGCATCACCAGCCGTCAGCCCGAGCTGCGCACGCTGATGAGGGAGGCACTGCAGCATGTCGTGGACGGCAGGGGGTTCGCCTTTCTCGAGGTGCTGTCGCAGTGTCCGCTCAACTGGAAGACCATGGGCGACCCAAAGGAGACGTTCCGTCGGCTGGAGCAGGATCATGCCAAGCTGTTTCCGACCGGCCGTTACTAACCGCACCGTCATGTTAGGTACATACAACATCATCGTTTCCGGTGAGGGCGGACAGGGAGTGCTGTCGATCGCCGAGATCATCGCCTACGCCGCCTGGCTGCAGGGCCGGCAGGCGGTCTGCGTGCCGTACTTCAGCACCGAAAAGCGCGGCGGAGTCTCGACCGCCTTCGCCCAGATCGGCGACCGGCCGATCTCGTTCCCCAAGTTTCGTCGGGCCGACCTGTGGGTGGCCCTGTCGCAGCGCGCGGTCGACCGCATCGGTCCTTACCTCCGCGAGGGCACGACGGTCATCGTCAATTCGCACCTGGTCGGGGACCTGTCGTCGATCGAGAGCTACGGTCCGCACGCCATCGACGCGACCGCGCTGGCCACCGAACGGCTGAAGAAGCCGCGGACCTTCAACATGATCATCCTGGGCGCCATGCTGAGGTTCGTGCCCGGCATCACCGAGGAGGGTTTCGCGGCCGCGCTCGACAAGCAGTTCGCCGCCCAGTACGGACGCGATCCGGAGCTACGCGACCTGAACCGTCAGGCCCTCGATTTGGGCTATGGCCTACTGTCCTCCTAGCCGACATGGAAATCAAGAATTTCGGAAAGCCTCTCGGTCCGTTCTGGCGTCACCTGCGCGGTGCGCTTTTTAGGCACGAGAGCGGACTGCTGTCCGAGCTGCTGCCCGAGGTCGGGGACGAGGAGTTGGCGCATGCCGTCGATTCGCTGCGGGTACGCGACAAGCTGGTCATCCTTCGTGCCTTGCCGGTCAAGCGGCGGGTGAAGGTGCTGCTGGAGTTGAGCGACTGGTCGGTCAGGACCGTCCTGCCGCGCCTGAGCCTCGAGGAGACCTGGAGCGTCATCATGGCCGCCGAGTCGGATGACGCGGCCGACATCATTCAGCGGCTGTACGGTCCGGTGCGTGAGCGCGTCATCGCCCGGCTCAGGGAGGACGATCCGCATGACCTGCTGACCCTGTCGGTCTTCGCCGAACAGAGCGCCGGCGGTCGCATGAAGACCGAGCTGCTGTCCTTCCGCGACACGCTGACGGTCGACGAGGTCCGGCGCGAGATCGTCGGCGACCCGATGGCGCGCCAGAAGTCGAACTACATCTACGTCGTCTCGCAGAGCGGTGAGCTGCTCGGGCGCCTTTCGGCGATTCGCCTGCTGCAGGCCGACTCCAAGCTGAAGCTGCCGGCGATCATGGACACTACGGTCATAGCCTTACCGGCCGGTTTGGATCAGGAGGAGGCGGCCTTGGCCTTCGACGAGGCGGGGGCGATCGAGCTGCCGGTCGTCAATCACCGGGGCAGACTGCTGGGCGTGATCACCGCCGACGACATCTTCGAGGTCATGGAGGAGGAGTACGGCGAGGACGTCTCGCGGCTCGCCGGCATGAACGAGAACGCGCACATCAACGACCCGATGTGGCTGTCGGCCAGCCGGCGGATGCCCTGGTTGGGGGTCAACTTGGTCACGGCCATGTTGGCCGCGTCGGTAGTCGGCCTGTTTCGCGGGACCATCGAGCAGATGGTCATCCTGGCGGTGTTCATGCCGGTGATCGCCGGCATGGGCGGCAATGCGGCGCAGCAGTCGTTGGCCGTGACGATTCGGTCGATTGCCGTGGGCGAACTGCGGCACCTGTCGCTCGTTAGGGTAGTCGCCAAGGAGGTGCTGGTCGGGGCGATGAACGGATTTCTGGCCGGATTCGTCGCCGGGCTGCTGGCCTCGATCTGGACCGGCAACTGGGCGATCGGCGCGGTCGTGACCATAGCCATGACCCTGAACCTGCTCATGGCCGGCTTCGTCGGCGTGTCCGTGCCGTTGACCATGCGCGCACTAAAGGTCGATCCGGCGCTGGCCTCGACCGTGTTCGTCACCGCCACGACCGACGTCTTCGGCTTCTTCGTCTTTCTCGGCCTGGCGACGCTGCTGCTGGTGTAGCGGCCACATTCTTTAGGGCACAATCACGACCGGCCGCGCGCCGGTTTTTGGGTTGAATTTTCGGTAAGTTAAGCGTAAAGTCAGGCCATAAGATGCGACTAAGAACAACCGTATTCCGTTCCGGCCATGACCAAAAAGACCACCGCAGAGACGAAAGGGGAGGAAAATTTCGAAAAGACGCTTTTCAGGGCTGCCGACAAGCTCCGCAAGAACATGGATGCGGCCGAATACAAGCATATCGTGCTGGGTCTGATCTTCCTCAAGTACATTTCCGACTCCTTTCTGTCCCTGCACATGAAGCTGGAGGGCGAACGGACAGCCGGCGCGAATCCCGAGGACAAGGACGAGTACAAGGCCGAAAACGTCTTTTGGGTTCCGCCGAAAGCCCGTTGGTCCTATCTGTACAGCCGGTCCAAGCTGGATACCGTCGGCAAGGACTTGGACGATGCGATGGAGGTGATCGAGAGGGAGAACGCGACGCTCAAGGGAATCCTGCCCAAGGTGTTCGCCCGGCCGAACTTGGACAAGTCCGCGCTCGGCGGGCTGATCGACTTGATCGGCGACATCGCCATCGGCACCGAAGCCGCCAAGTCCAAGGACATCCTCGGTCGGGTCTACGAGTATTTTCTCGGCGAGTTCGCCTCGCTCGAGGGCAAGAAAGGCGGCCAGTTCTATACGCCGAAATCTATCGTCAGGGTACTGGTCGGACTGGTGGAGCCGTATCGCGGTCGGGTCTATGACCCGTGCTGCGGTTCGGGCGGCATGTTCGTGATGAGCGACAAGTTCATCAAGGAACACCAGGGCCGCACCGAGGACATCTCGATCTACGGACAGGAGAGCAACCAGACGACCTATCGCCTCTGCCGGATGAATCTCGCCATTCGTGGCATCGATGGCTCTCAGGTCAGGTGGAACAGCGAGGGTTCGTTCCTGAAGGACGAGCATCCGGACCTGAAGGCCGACTTCATCATCGCCAATCCGCCCTTCAACGACTCCGACTGGAGCGGCGAGCTGCTGCGCAACGATCCGCGCTGGAAGTACGGTCTGCCGCCCACCGGCAACGCCAACTTCGCCTGGATGCAGCATATGCTCTACCACCTGTCGCCCCAGGGCGTGATGGGCATGGTCCTGGCCAACAGATCGCTGTCCTCGAACACTTCGAACGAAGGAGAAATCAGAAAGAATATTATCGAAGCCGATATTGTTGATTGTATAGTCGCCCTGCCCAAGCAACTGTTCTACAACACCGGCATCCCGGCCTGCCTCTGGTTCATGTCGCGCAAGAGGTCCGGCGGCAACGGCGACCGCAAGCGCGCGGGGGAGGTTCTCTTTATCGATGCCACCTCGCTCGGCCACCTGGTGGACCGGACCCACCGCGAGTTCACTGATGAGATTGTCGCCCGAATCGCAGGCACCTATCACGCGTGGCGCGACAGGGACGGCAAATACAAGGACCAAGCCGGTTTCTGCAGATCCGTGACACTTGAAACCATCCGCGAGCAGAACCACATCCTCACCCCCGGCCGCTACGTCGGCATCGCCGAACAGGAAGACGACGGCGTGCCGTTCGAACAGAAGATGGCCGAACTCACCGCCAAGCTGGCCGAGCAGATGGGGGAAGAGCAGAGGCTCAACGCCGAAATCAGGAAACAGTTCAAGAAGATCGGCTGGGAGGTGTAGCGTCGGGCCCGTCTCGTCTCTTGATCGTTTCTGCCTTTGCTGGTATCAGCAGGATGAACGACTAACTTCTTTAGCCTAATGACCATGGATCGCAACAAGCTGGGGCAGTCGGGGCAGGATCCGGTTACGGCCGGAACCGATTTCTTGCTCTATGAGTCTCCCGAAGGCAGCGTCAACGTCAGGGTTCACGTCGAAGACGAGACCGTCTGGCTGACCCAGAAGCAGATGGCCGAACTGTTCGGGGTGGATGTCAGAACCGTCAACGAACACCTGCAGAACATCCTAAAATCCGGTGAACTTAGCGAAAGATCAGTTATCCGGAATTTCCGGATAACTGCAGCAGACGGTAAAACGTACCCGACTCTGATCTACAACTTGGATGCCATTATTTCCGTCGGCTACCGCGTAAACTCGCTCCAGGCCACCCATTTCCGCCGCTGGGCCACTAGCGTCCTGCGCGACTTCATCATCAAGGGCTTCGCGCTCGACGACGAGCTGCTCAAGAACGGCACGCGGCTCGGCAAGGACTATTTTAAAGAGTTGCTTGAGCGCGTCCGGTCCATCCGGGCGAGCGAACGCCGCATTTACCAGAAGATTACCGATCTGTTCGCCGAGTGCAGCATCGACTATGACCCGCACTCGGATACTACTGGAGATTTTTACGCTACGGTTCAGAACAAGTTTCATTTCGCGATTACCGGCAAGACCGCGGCGGAAATCATTCATGACAGCGCGGACCGGACCTTGCCTCACATGGGCCTCACTACTTGGAAGAAGTCGCCCCGGGGTCGTATGCTGAAGTCCGACACCCATGTCGCTAAGAATTACCTGGTTGAAATGGACATCAGGCGGCTGGAGCGGTTGGTCTCGAGCTACTTCGACTACATCGAACACGTCATCGAAAATCGTACCGTGCTAGATATGCGCGGTCTGGCGGACAGCGTTGGCCGTTTCCTGGACTTCAACGAGTATCATCTGCTCGAAGGCAAGGGGCGGGTGTCGATGCATGATGCCCAGCATAAGAGCCTGTCTATAATCTTTCCTCGCCATTTCAGATACAATGAGCGGGCGTTAGCCCGCTTTTTATATGCGTAAACCCTACCCGAGCGACATCACTCGAGAGCAATCTGCAATAATTCTTCCGCTTCTTGAATCTGCGAGAAAGAAAACGCGACCTCGCACCGTAGATCTCTACGACGTCTTTTGTGCGGTGCTGTACATGCTGCGCACCGCATGCCAGTGGAGGATGTTCCCGCAGGATTTCCCCAAT
>MNWN01000051.1 GCA_001872545.1 Parcubacteria group bacterium CG1_02_58_44 | reverse complement strand
TCCGGCGGCGGTCCGCCCTAACTCTCGGCGTCCGGCCCTCGCCTGCCGGCTCGGGACCCAGCCCGGACGCCTCCGAGGTTGCCGCGGGAGGCATGCGCCGTGGAGATCGGATCGGACTGCGTCATGTTCGGACGGGCGGTGATCGGATCGATCGTATCGTCGCCTCGCCGGTCTCGACGTGTCGGCCTCGGCAAGCGACGAAAATTAATTAATTTGTCGCCCCGGACCTGATCCGGGACCCAGAAGCAAAAAAGATCGGATCCCTGGATCCCGGATATCGCTCGCTGCGCTCGCAATTCCGGGATGACAAATTAAGGAGAGTCGCGATTACGTAATGACAAATAGAGTAATGTCGTCCTAGCCTCTCTATTATGTCGTCCCGGGCTTGACCCGGGACCCAGAAGCAGAAAGATCGGATCCCTGGATCCCGGATATTGCTCACTGCGCTCGCAATTCCGGGATGACAAAGATTTTCTAAAAATTAAAATTTGCCCAAAAACAAAACCACCGCGGTACCAAGACATGGTAACGCGGGGGTTTAAGAAGTTGTGTTTTAATTTGGCCCCGAAGGTGGGGCCTAGAAAAGAACTAGTAGGGCGCGGCAAGCTGCCGTGCCCTGTCAGGTGGGTTGGGGGGGCTAGTCGAGGTTACCAGCCGGGATGGCTGGACCGTCATCCGAGTCGGTAGTGACTCGGATGGAACAGCCATCCCCCTGACAGTATATGTAGGCCCGATCGGCCGCACACATCACCGCCAGCTGGTCCTCTCCCCCATACTGGGCCCAGCCATCCCGGGCGGGATTGGCCATTTCGGGGTCATGGCGACCCCGAAACGAGAATCGATAGAACACTCCCGCCATCAGGTGGGGGTGACCATCGGTCTCGAGCCAACCGTCGCCATCGGAGTCGATAGCGACGGCCAGACCGACTTCCCAGGAACCTCCGGGGAGTTCGCCGAGGATGTCGGCGCACTCGTTTCCGGAGATATACGAGCTATTAAACTCGTACTCTCCGTCAGAGTTGACCTGAAAGGGGCCCCGGACGCAGTCCCCGTCCGCGTCGCACTCGGCGCCGAAGCCGTCGCCGTCCAGGTCGGCCTGGTCGGGGTTGGCAACCTCGGGGCAGTTGTCGGCGTTGTCGAGTACGCCGTCGCCGTCCAGGTCCTCGTCACAGACATCGCCGAAGCCGTCGCCGTCCAGGTCGGCCTGGTCGGGGTTGGCAACCTCGGGGCAGTTGTCGGCGTTGTCGAGTACGCCGTCGCTGTCGGTGTCGCAGACGGTGTCCGCATCGGCGTCACCATCGGTGTCCGCATCGGTGTCGACATCGCTGTCGCTATCGGCATCGGCATCCACGTCGGAGTCGGCGTCGACATCGGAGTCGGCGTCGCTATCCGCGTCGCCGTCGCACTCGCCGTCGGGGCACTGCTGCTCCTCCGGCGGTTGAAGGCCGCACCCCCCGAAGAGGGCGGCGACCGCCACGAGCAAAAAACAACCAACAAAAAGCTTCTTTGCCATTTCTCTACCCTCCAGGGCCGCCTCGTCCTCATTTTACGAGGCGGCCCCAAGCTGTTTCGTCACATAGCCTTTAACCCAGACACAGGCCAGACTCGTGTCCGGGGTTTTGTTCCGAGTTTGTCTCGCTACCAAGCGAGATCAGGTCCGGAAATTAACCTGTTTTTTCTGGATCCCGGATCAAGTCCGGGACGACATTATTTGTCAGATCGACAAACTCTGTCATTCCGGGCCGAGACCCGGGATCCAGAGGAACAACAACCGCTGGGTTTTAGAACTCCCAGCGGAGGGCGATTCCGCCCTCGACGCCCACCATGGGGGAGACCTCGCCCCCGGTTATCCCGACCCCAGATGGAACGGAAACGTGAATCTCCAACCACTGGGCCCGGTTAAACCGGAAGGAGGCCTGAGGTGCGGCGGTTATGAACGCCGCCTCGGCATGGAGGGACTCGTCGAGCCCCGTCCATATTCCCTGCAGGGCCAATCCGAACCGCCAGACCCCGTAGGATCGGCGGACGTTCCAGCCCAGCTCGCCTCGAACGAAGACTCCGAGCGGACGATCTGACCCGTCCGCAACGAGGCCTCCGTCGAGCACGACGGAGAACTGCGGCGTGAAGTTGAACTCCACGCCGCTGGCCGAAATCAGCGCCCCGGTGTACTGGAGGCCGTTCGGCCCCCAAAGTCCCACGACACTGACACCGGGCAGTCGATAGACGATCGACCGCCGGTTCTCCAGCTCGGTCAGCGAGTCGATCCGCCCGTTAGCTTCCTGCAGGTCGCCCCGCAATTCGCCAGCGAGCGTTTCGACACTCCCAAGCCGATTGTCGATGGCCACCAGAAGGGTGGCCTGACGATCGAGCTCGGTCCGGAGCTGGACGAGCTGCTCACCGAGCTGGGTCAGCTCGGTCTCGACACTGTCAATGCGAGTGGCCAATCCACCCACGCGACCGTCGAGCTCGCTGATCCGGGTCTCGATGGTCGAGATTCGCTCCAAGAGCCGACGCCAACCCTCACGGGCGTGACGTCGGGCCTCCTCGCACTGCTCCGCCGTCTCGAAACAACGGCGGATGCAGTTGCCGACCGGTCCAGTCGGCAGGTTCATTGTCGAAGTCACGGGGACCACGTCCCCGGACCCTTCATCCTGACCGCGAGCCTCGACGGCCACGGTCAGTGCCATGGCGGCAACGGCCGCCGTCAGGACGTACTTCATTTCCTTACTCCTTCCGACCCTCCTCAGGGCCGGTTTCAATTTTCAAAAATCTTGGACTCACGGGAACCATCCCATAAAGCCCTCAAATCGCCGGACGGTTTCGGACGGGGACAAGGAGGAGGTATCTCCGTCCTAGCCCGCCCAGCGATTTCGGGGCTCCATCAGCTCTACCTTAAGATCTTGGAAGCTAGACCTTTCCCAGCCTCACGACGTATTAACTTAACATAAAATTACAGTTCTGTCAAGGGTAAGAGTGGCGAGACCCCAAAAGATCGTCAATTAAGGCTGGACAGAAAAATAGGGGGTCAAATTAGGGCTTTTGGCCTTCATTATCGCTCTCCTCTTCAGGATCCTTCCCATCTTCTTCTCTGTCTGTCATTCCGGAAATACGAACGCAAAACTGGCTATTAATTAAACTTTGCCGTCCCGGAACCGTTTTCTTTCTTAGTTTGTCATCCCGGAAGACCGAGCGAAGTGAGGTCTATCCGGGATCCAGCGATTCCGATCGGCTTCTGGGTCCCGGATAGTCGCTGCGCTCCTTCCAGGACGACAGTAAACTAGAAAAAACATTTGTCATCCCGGAATTGCGAATGCAGTGAGCAATATCCGGGATCCAGCGATTCATTCGATTCTCTTTGCTTCTGGGTCCCGGATAGTCGCTGCGCTCCTTCCGGGACGACGGGGGGCTTTGTTTGATTCCGAATCAAGCCCGGGACGACAACGGATTACTCCTGAGTCTTGGCCCAGGACGACAAAAAACGCGTCTCCATGGCGGAAACGCGTTTCCCAAATCAATCTATTAAAAGGCCCGAAAACTACTCGAACATCCTCCGACGGCGCGGTGCAGCCGCCAAGACGTAGCCCGACCCGGCGATGAAACCAAGCACCAAACCAGCTAGTGCATTAGCCGGAATGTTAGGCTTAACCGGCCAACGGGAGACGAGTGGCGAATCAACCTGACGCACCTCCAAGTCGCCACCACCAACATACTTATAACCCTCGGTCGTGAGCACAAAAGCGATGGCTTGAGACAACTGCTCAGCTTGTTCAGGATCGATATGATAAACAGTCACGTCGAGCATACCCGAACCACGTACCACCTGAGTAGCGATGGTCTCACGCCACAATGCCCGCCGCTTACGTTCGTCCTGTCCAAAAATCGACTCATCAACATTAAACTGAGCGGCCATGACCTTGTCATAAAACGAGGTCGTGTAGAGTATCTGTGCCAAGTTGTCAGAGATGCGCTCCGAAGCCTTGATGGCTGTATACGGATCGACGGTCGATAATTGCTTTTGCAAAATCAACAGACGCATCGATGAACTGTAGCGCAGCGGAAAGGCGAAACTGACAACGGTCGCAAAAATGGCCGCTAATACCGCAAATAATGCGATCTTCTTCCAGCCGCGCTGCAGCAATCTCGAATAGCTTATTTCCGACATAGATTGAATTTGCGAGTTAACCGCGGAGGATAGCACAGAAACACTATTCCGTCAATCCTGCGTGGGCCCCTTTTGAATGTTCAGACAATTGGAATTCAGTCCAAAACGAACCCAAACTTCACCATAATTTAAGGTGTCGGCATTTGACCTAACAAAACCTCTACATCCCTAGTTTCCGAACCACGTTCGACCGAAATGGTAACCGTGTCACCAGGAGAGTATTCAGTGAGTAGCTCCGGCAATGAACGATTGGCAGTCACTGATTCACCATTAATCGCCAGCACTGTATCCCCTTCTCTCAATCCTGATTTGGCTGCTGGACTCTGTCGTACAATAGCTGGCAGTGAACCATATGAACTAAGTAAGGCGCCACGACCGGCGGTACCACGTCCTGGCTGCTCAGACAAATCAATAAAACGCACTCCTAAATACGGTCTAACTACCGATCCATCACGCAATACACCTGAGATCTGTCTGGAAAAAGCACTAAACGGAACGACCTGCATTCCCGGCTCCGAGCCTCCTACGTAGATACCGGTCACCTCGCCGCTCGTGCCGAAGACCGCGCTGCCGGGCAGGAACCCCTCAGTCCCGGCCAGGAACACGACCTTCTGCATCTTCTCGGACGAACGACGGACAGCCGCCGCATCGACGGCCGGTACGTTGCCCCAGGCGGTGACGACCGCAGTCCTCAAACCGCCCAAGAAATCGAAAGTCACGACCGAGTCGCCGACCTTCAGGTCGTCTGACTTGTTGCCCAGAGACACTACCGGCAGTCCGGTGCCGTCCACCTTGACGAAGGCCACATCGGAAAACGAGTCGACGGTCGCCCGTTCGACCGCATACGTCCGGCCGCCGATCACGGCCGTCAGTCCGCGTCCGGTCGACGAACCGGCCTGCTCCAGCACCCGGCGATGAGTCAGCAGCCAGCCGTCGGAAGTCAGTACCGCACCTCCGCCGATCGCGTCAGAGGGCAGGATCACGTCAGTCAGGTCGGAACTGCGGTACAGCAGCGCGGTCGGTCCGGCCAATCCGCGCACCACCATATCCGAGGAAAGCCTAGCCCGAATGACGACCGGTTCGATCGGTACGCCGTAGCCCGACAGGTCGGAGCCGGCTATCGTCGGCAGGTAGGCCAGGGCCATCAGCATGCCGACTGCACCCGACGCCAGCCCGAAAACGGCACCGAAGATGACTGTAGAGATCAGTCCATTGCGCCCGACTGCCCTGTTCTTCCTGTCCTTGCGTACGAAATTCATGAAACTCATTTTTTTGATCTTAAAACCAGCGGGCCGTAGCCATGACCAACGCCACCAGCACCGCCGCAGCGGCCAGTCCGAACTTCAGGCCTCGAGTCCCGATGTCACCCGACAGCATGCGCACCGCCGACCGGCCGACCGCAAAGCAGATTATGACCAGAACGGTCGCATTGACCAGGAATGGAGTCGGCAGGAACGAAAGGCCGACGTAGGTCTCGACACCCAGGACGGTCAGCGCTACCGTGGCCCGAAACGTCAGTGCACGGTCGGCACCCGACTGCTGCAGCGCCTCATACTGGACGATCGATAGCAGTCCGCCGAAGACAACCGCCGAGACGGCTACCGGCAGGCTGACGAACCAACCGATGCCGAACAGGAACACCGTAGCGAAGAACACGCCAAGCAGGTTCATCAGCCGCCCCAGTCGAACGGTCCGATTGACGCCGTGCACTGGGTCCAACGTATCGGACGAGTCAAGACGCATGACGAATACGAGCAACGTCAGCATCACCACAATGACGAAGACGAACCTCACCGGCACCGAACCGAGCAGCGAATAGAACAGGAAACCGCCAGCGACGAATACCGTCGGCGACAGCACCGCCCGCCAACGCGCCACGCCGGAAGGAAGCCTGACCGGGGACAGCAGAATCATGGATGCCGTCAATGCGACACACAGGAGAAGGGCCAGGATGAAGACCGACGAACGCCAAGTCTTCGGCAGGATCAGTACGACCGACGAGACGTAAAAAAGCGTACCGACCACGAACGGCAACACTCCCAGGAAAAGCCAACGTTTGGTCAGCGGACCGACTGCGGCCGCCGTACTCTTTAGGTCCAGACGTTCCATAAGCGGACAGGAGACGGGAATCGCACTCAGTGCCCGGAGACGAGCGAAACCTTGATCTTGTCGCCCGCGACGACGATCGACTGCAGTTCACCGTTCTCCCCCAAGCCCTGCTCGATCGCCTTATTCAGGCTAACGTTAACTGACTTGATCATCAGATTGGCGATGGCATCGGGAACTGACAATGAGCCGACAGTCAAATCTTCAGCCTCGAGCCAGACCAGTCCGCCGACGACCGCCGGACGTAGGCGAATCGACAGCGGCACGCTGTTGTAGTCCTCCCCGGTCAGGGCATAGACGTTGATGAGGCCGTCACCGAAAGAGGTCTGGACTGACTCGATCGGCAGCGGCAAATTTGAAACCTCGCTCTCCGACAGCACCACACCGGATAACAGGGTGGTCAGTTCCTGCTCGGAGATGGTCATGTCCAGCGTTTCGGTCGTGGAGTTGAACGACGTTCTGGCGGCCACGATCGACATGATGTCGTTCGGATCCGTTCCGGCGAGCGGCAGTACGGTCCTTTCGGGCGGGTCAGGATGATACAGCCAGTCTGACAAAAGCGGCACCTTCAGGAGACCGCTCCTGGCGGCCATGGTAGTCAGTCCCAAGACCGGAACGAGCAGCAGGACGGCGAATATCACCAAATAGACGACGGCTGCCGTCAGCACTCGTCGCCAGCTCTCATGCGAAAGTTCCGCTTTGATCTCCTGCTTCAGCTCGTCACGGTTGACGTACTGGCGGCCGTCTTCCTTGATCATAGCGTTTTGCTTTCGGTCAGCCACGAAAAACGGACGGACAGGTCCGAAGTCTGCCGATGCAACGATTCGATGTCTTCGCCGCTGTCTTCGCTCGAACTGATCATCTGCCTCCAGCGGTCGATCAGGGTCACGAACGACAGGTGGGCGTCACGCTCCGAGCTGGGGACGCGCATACGCAGCAGCCGCTCCTGAATCGTGGACGCCAGCGTCAGCAGCGATTCGCTGACCTGATCCGACAGGCTGTCGTTTTCCAAGACACTCACCTGATCCAGAAACGGAACCATGACCGAACGAGCCTCGGCCCGATAGCCCTCGACGGTCGGTGCCTCCGCCTCGACCGGTGTCTCGTTCTGCAGCACCTCCGACCGGTAGGCCGTCCAGGCAGCAAATCCGAAACCGGCCGCTATGACCGCGGCAAAAATTCCCAAGACCAAAAATTCGCTGAAGATATGATGTTTTCTGTGCTCCATACAGCACTGAGTATAGCAACGCCCGAAGGCCGCGGTCAATCGTCTTCGTGGGGTCAAACCTTGCCTTTTGGTCTTCCGAAGCTATTACGGCTCAAATCAGAATTTGACGTCATTGTCTGGAATTCCTCTCTCTCAAATATTTTTTCCGTCTTCTTTTTCCTTCTGTCCATGTCGCCCCGGACCTGATTCGGAATCAAACGAAGCCCCTTATCGTCCCGGAAGGAGCGCAGCGACTATCCGGGACCCAGGATGTTTTTTAACTGGGGAAGACCCTCTCCCCAGACCCCAGGCACCGCTCCGCGGGGGGACGGGGCTCGCGCCCCGGACCCCCTTCGGGACGGTCCCGC
>MNWN01000015.1:33002-35425 GCA_001872545.1 Parcubacteria group bacterium CG1_02_58_44 | reverse complement strand
GTCTTCGGGGCAGGTTCCGCAGTCCTCGTCCTCGTCGCAGACGTGGTCGCCGCAGAAAGGGCAGACACCGCAGTCACCTGGACAGGATTCGCAGGTTTCAGCTCCGTTGCAAGCGAGGTCACCACATCTTGGAGGGCAGACATCGCAGTCTTCGGGGCAGGTTCCGCAGTCCTCGTCCTCGTCGCAGACGTGGTCGCCGCAGAAAGGGCAGACACCGCAGTCACCTGGACAGGATTCGCAGGTTTCAGCTCCGTTGCAAGCGAGGTCACCACATCTTGGAGGGCAGACATCGCAGTCTTCGGGGCAGGTTCCGCAGTCCTCGTCCTCGTCGCAGACGTGGTCGCCGCAGAAAGGGCAGGTTTCGCAGTCGGCTTCGCAGGTGGCGCAGGTTTCAGTGTCACTTTCTGAACAGTGGCCATCGCCACAGGTCAGAGGGCACTCGTCGCAGTCGTCAGGACAGGTTGAGCATGATTCGCCATCGTTGCAGATATCGTCACCGCAGACAGTGGGACATTCCTCGCAGTCTTCGGGGCAGGTGGCGCAGGATTCGGTGTCACTACATATCCCATTGCCGCACCCGGGCGGACATTCTCCGCAGTCGTCAGGACAGGAAGTACAGGTCTCATGTAGGTAACAGTCTCCATCACCGCAGTATGGGCAGATACCGCAGTCCTCCTCGCAGGTGGCGCAGGATTCGGCACCGTTGCACAGCCCGTCGCCGCAGACATCGGGGCACTCGCCGCAGTCGGCGGGGCAGGTGGTGCAGGTTTCAGGACTGTACCACCATTCATCGCAGTAGGTATCGCCGCAGTATGGGCAGGCTCCGCAGTCCTCGGGGCAGGTCTCGCAGTCCTCGCCGGCTCCGTATTCGCACCACCCATCGGCACACAGCTCACTTTCACAGTCAGTCATCTCTTCGGCGTCGCAGATGTCGATTCCAGCGCCGCCGTCTACGATGTCGGTGTCGTCAGTTCCTTCCACATAACCGGTTTCGACCACGCAGTCATCCGGCCATCTGGTCGAAGTTTCATCGAGTCTGAATCCGATCCCTATCATGCAGCCCGGAAGGGTGTTTCCGAGCAGCGTGTCGTTACCGGCCTCCCCATGGGCCTCAAGCGTGCCTTGACCTCCGTAGGCCTGGTCGTCTCCTCCGCCCAGATGGGCGACCGTTCGTCTCGTCCCTCCTATGACTAGGTCGGAGTCGGATCCGGTCGTGATGTCGTCGAGACCACCGCCTCGACCTTCAAACCAGTTCATGCCGTTTCCAAGATTGGCCACGACATCTCCGTCGCCGTCGAATAACATGTCGGGTCCGTTGCCGGTCGTGACTACGTTTCGGTTTCCTGACAGCGAGCTGATCATGATTCGGGCCCGGCCGTCTGTTCGGCTGGTGTCGATGGTGTTGTTGCCGGACTGCGCTATGACCATCAACCAGGAGCTGTGGGTGACAACGACCGTGTTGTCTCCGGCCGGGAATTGCCTGGTGGCCTGGCCCGGCCACTCTTCCGTGACGTAGGAAATGCCTGTCGTTCGATCGGCAACAGTATCGTTGCCCTGTCCGCCGATCAGGACGGTATGACAGGCATCGCCCTCTGGAGTAGAGATGTCGTCGTCGCCGTCTCCGCCGTCGATGATGGTGGCGATTTCGATGTCGAAATCTGACCTAGGCAGGTCTTCAATCGTGTCGCCTCCATTGCCTCCGACTAGGGCGATGTTCTTGCCCCAGCTGGTCGGCGGGACACCACCTACATCATAGGAACCGGTTCCGTCCGGACTTAGGCACGAGACTGCCTTTTCGGCCCAGACGATACGGTCGCCGTAGTCGGTACCCCTGATGGCGACACTGTGGCCGGAGGAGACCTTGTCCGTATAGGCGACCGCCGTCCATTCGTCCGTGGCCTCGTTGTTCGGTCTGGCACAGACCATCAGGAACGACTCGTGGTCGGTCACCGGACCGTAGACAAGGTCTGCCCCTCCGCCCTCGAGTGGTGTCGAGTTGAACACGAATCCCGTGTTCGGCAGGTGACATGCATCTTCTTTGCATGTCTCGAACGTTCTTACGTCCAGAGGCGGCCAGACTCCCTCGGTCGTAGTTCGCCTTCTTGGCGACTCACAGTTGACCGTAGCCATCACGACTACGGTCAGAACGGTCAGTCTTTTGAACATCATCTCCTCCTCGGCCTTCAGTGGCCTTGGTTTTTGGTTGAAGGTCTTTTGAACCGGACGCACTGCACGTCAGTTCAATTTTTTCGTTAAATTGTCAAACAGCAACATAGTAAGGTACCGCCTTCTGGTGTTTTTTGTCAAGGCTGAAAGTTCGCTGGGTTGGGGTAAAAAGTAAGGTGACTGGCAGGTAAGGAAAATTACATTTCCGGTGCCTACGACTCAGGTTTGGGTTTCGCGACAAAAAAATCCCCCGGCCA
>MNWN01000015.1:0-32990 GCA_001872545.1 Parcubacteria group bacterium CG1_02_58_44 | reverse complement strand
GGGGGGGAAGTTGGTTCAGTTGTTGGGGCCCCCCGTGCGGGTCAGCCGCAGCTCCCGCAGTCCCCGGGGCAGGTGGCGCAGGTCTCCTCGTACAGGCAGTACCCGTCCCCGCAGCTAAGGACGCATCCGTGACTGCAGTCGGCGGGGCAGGACTGGCAGTCGTCGTCGCCGTTGCAGATCCCGTCACCGCACGACTCGCAGCCGCCGCAGTCGCGTGGGCAGATACGGCACCACTCGCCGGCCGCCTCGTCGCAGAACCCGTCGCCGCAGAACGACGGCGGATCGCAGTCGGCGGGGCAGGTGACGGGAGTCTCTCCGCCTTCGCAGCTTCCGTCGCCGCAGACCGGGGGGCAGTCGGCGGGGCAGGTTCCGGTCGTCTCGTCCTCGTCGCAGACGTGGTCGCCGCAGAACGGGCAGGCTCCGCAGTCCCCGGGGCAGGAAGTGCAGGTTTCGGTGCCCTCGGCGCAGTGTCCGTCCCCGCAGGCGCACCAGCCGCAGTCTGACTGGCAGTTGGCGCAGCTCTCGCCGTCCGCCTCACTGCAGACTTCGTCGCCGCAGGATATGGGGCAGGTGCTGCTCCCAGTCACACCTGGATAGGTGTATTCCCCGTCGCTGCAGTCCGAGGGGCAGGTCCAGCAGGTCTCTCGATCTGCTTCGAGGCAGAACCCATCCCCGCAGTGGGACGGGTAGCCGCAGTCCGAGGGGCAGGCCATACATGACCCGTCGCCCGGCTCGCATTCCGACCTCTCGTAGACGCTACAGATCCCGTCCCCGCAGTATGGGCAGGCCCCGCAGTCGGCTTCGCAGGAATCGCATGTTTCGACACCTTCGTTGCAGGTGCCGTCGCCGCAGACAAACGACACTGGGCAGTCGGCGGGGCAGGTATCGTAGGTCTCGTCGTCGTTGCAGTCGCCGTCGCCGCAGACCGGAACGACTTGTTCGCAGTGAACCATCGTGTCCGCGGCACAAGTGTCGCGGCCGGGGCCGCCGTTAACACGGTCGTTCTCTCCTCTACTACAGATGAGGAGATCGTCGCCGCTGTTTCCCATGAGGGAACAGTTTCCGGCCACGCCGCCGAGCAACGGCTCATGATTTTCCATCGCCTCTTCCTGGCTCCATCCCCGTCCGAAACGGACGAAGTTTCCGCTTCCGAAGGCGATGTCGCCACCGTCACCTCCGTAGAAGGTGTTTTCGCCGCCGCCGCCGGCGAAGAGATCGCTTCCTCCATTGGAGAAGGCAACGTCGTTGCCGTCCCCCAAATTAAAAAAGTCATCTCCACCCCCCCCGTAGGCTTGGATTATTCCTGGGAAGCCCACTCCCCAGAACAAGTTTCCGACATTGCCGCCGTAGGCGAGGGTTCTGGTCGTTACGCCGTCGCCGCCGGTGAACATGAAGACGTTGTAGCCGTCCCTACCTCCGTAGAGGTAGTTTTGGCCTTCGCCGCCATCGGCGATCCCGCCGTTGTCGCCTAGGTAAAGGCGATCATTCCTCCCCTCCCCATAGAGGGAAGTGTAGAATCCGCTCGGCGACCACTCCAGTCCCCAGAGGTAGTCGTTTCCGCCGCCTCCAAGGACTTCCAGACCTCCTCTCCACCTGTAATCGGCGGAACCGCTAATGGTCGAGGTTCCGCACCTCGTCCCGTCTTCGGCCTCCAGACGATCCCCGTCATCTGAACCGTTGACGGTAACATCGACGTGATCCCTCATCTGAGAGAGTGAAACACTTCCCATCAAAAAATAACTCCCAGTGCTGCGTTCATAGCAGCAGAAGGACAGACCCCCGCTGGGGTTCCGGCCATAACGGACGACTCGGCTCGAACATTGGCCGAGCTGTACGGCACAATGGCCGCCATCACCACAGGTGACGGGCTTCTGCATCAGAATCCCCCCCACGGGGACGAGCGACAGGGCGTCGCGGTCCACTCCGACCCCGTCGGAGTCGTCGGACGGGTCCATTATGCAGCCGCCGCAGATGGCGGCTACGGTCAGCAGGGCGGTGACGGCCAGCATGGCCGCCGTGTTTCTCGTCGTCACGGTCCTTCTCCTTGTTTTGCTCAACCCACCATTGGGCGAGACGTTCTCTTCTTACCAAGAAATGCCTAGCTTGTCAAGCTGATGGCATCTTTTAGGCCGCATATTATGCGGCCGTAATTGAGTATTTATTGGCTAAAAAGACGATTTTTTGATTGTGAGGCCCAAACCCCGGATATGAACTCTGGAGGATAATATCTCCTCTTCTCCCATTCCCCATAAGTACTGAGGGAGAAAAGACAAGGCTGCTCGTTTGGGCAAGTTGTCTCGGATGTCAGTCTGGAAAGCTTTGCTCACATGAAAAGAGTCGGGCGGTCTTTACAAGACCGCCAGTTTTTTACAGACCAAAAACGCGTCCTTTCGGGCGCGTTTTGTCGGCTTGGACAATGTGAACGAGACAGAACTAGGTAGTTTCCACTTCATTGTTGTCCTCGATGCGCCCTTACGGCACGATCGATTCGACCTAGGAGCTTTCATCCCCATTCGAGATGTAGTGTTCTCCTTAGAAAGGAGGTGATCCATCCACAGCTTCCGCTACGGATGCCTTGTTACGACTTCGTCCCTATCATGAGTTTCGCCTTCGTCACACAATCGCATGACTTCGGGCGCCACCCACTCTCTTGACGTGACGGGCGGTGAGTACAAGACCCGAGAACGTATTCAACGCGCCGAGGCTGATGCGCGTTTACTAGCGATTCCAGCTTCACGAGGTCGAATTGCAGACCTCGATCCGAACTGAGAACGGTATTGATGGGATTAGCTCCACCTCGCGGTTTGGCTACCCTTTGAACCGTCCATTGTAACACGTGTGTAGCCCTAGGCGTAAGAGCCATGCTGATTTGACGTCATCCCCACCTTCTTCCCCGTTATCCGAGGCAGTCTGCTGTGACATAGTAACACAGCACGAGGGTTGCGCTCGTTATCCCACTTAAGGGTACACCTCACGGCACGAGCTGACGACAACCATGCAGCACCTGTGCAGCACCCTCGAAGGAGCTCCGCTTTCACGGAGTTTGCAGCTGCATGTCAAACCTAGGTAAGGTTCCTCGCTTTGCGTCGAATTAAACCACATGTTCCACCGCTTGTGCGGGTCCCCGTCTATTCCTTTGAGTTTTAGTCTTGCGACCGTACTCCCCAGGCGGGATGCTTAACGCGTTAGCTTTTTTCGTCGGCACTGAGAGGGTCGATACTCCCAATACCCAGCATCCATCGTTTAGGGCGTGGACTACGCGGGTATCTAATCCGCTTCGCTCCCCACGCTTTCGTCTCTGAGCGTCAGGAATGTTCCAGTGAGCTGCCTTCGCCTTTGGTGTTCTTGCCGATATTAACGCATTTTACTACTACACCGGCAATTCCGCTCACCTCTCCCATCCTCTAGCCCGCCAGTTTTATCCGCGGCCTCAGGGTTGAGCCCTGAGATTTAACGAATAACTTAGCAGGCCGCCTGCGGACCCTTTACGCCCAATAAATCCGGATAACGCTTGAGGTCTCTGTATTACCGCTGCTGCTGGCACAGAGTTAGCAACCCCTTATTCCCTTGGTACCGTCAGCCGAAGCTTCTTCCCAAGGAAAAGCAGTTTACAAGCCGAAGCCCTTAATCCTGCACGCGGCGTCGCTCCATCAGGGTTTCCCCTATTGTGGAATATTCTTGACTGCAGCCACCCGTAGGTGTCTGGGCAGTGTCTCAGTCCCAGTGAGGCGGGTCATGCTCTCACACCCGCTACTCGTCGTAGCCTTGGTAAGCTTTTACCTTACCAACAAGCTGATAGGCCATAGGCCCCTCCCAAAGCGCCTTTTGGGTTTTACTCGCGCACCTTGCGATGCGCGGACACATCCGGAATTAGCAACCCTTTCGAGTTGTTATGCCGAACTTTGGGGTAGGTTACCAATGTGTTACGCACCCGTTTGCCACTAATCAAGCTCTCCGAAGAGAACCGACTCGTTCGACTTGCATGCCTTAGACACGCCGCCAGCGTTCATCCTGAGCCAGGATCAAACTCTCAGATTAAAGTTGTCCGACGAAACGTCGGACTACTCAACTGAAGTGAGGAAATAGACTTTCCTAGTTCCCCCGAACCCGAAGGTCCGGGACCCAATTGTGTTGGGTTGTCTCGTTCACATTGTCAAAGTTCCTGGACCCAGAATCGGACTGAAGAAAAAAACGACTCGATTTCAAGCGTTTTTATTAAGGAATCCGATTGTTGAATTCCGTCCGTAAGTATATGGATTTTCGCTGGGCTGTCAAGAGGTTTATGAGCCGTTTGGGCGTCGTTGTCTATTTATGGCTTATTTTGGCCTAAAAAATGCTTTTTGAGTGATATTTTTTTGGGTGTTTTTAGGGTCGGCATAGTCAGCCGGAAATGCAGTTGTGGATATCGTGTGATTTGCGAATCATCGGATTCGACCAGATCTGCATGGGCCAGGATTGGAGATTATCTGTTTTTCGTTTGAAGTTTTTTTGATGCTTCTTGTGCTTTTTCCTGACGCCAAGTTTCGACTTTTTGATGGTCACCAGACAGCAAAATTTTGGGTGTTTGCCAGTGCTGTCCACAAATCGGAGAGAAGTCGGCCGGACGGGTGTACTGCGGGTACTCGGTCACTCCTTCCTCGACATGGGATTCCTGGCTCAGTGACTCTTCCTTGCCCAGCACACCGGGAATTTGCCGCGAAACCGCATCGACCACCACCATAGCCGCCAGCTCGCCGCCAGTCAGTACGAAGTCGCCGATCGACAGCTCCTCGTCGGCGATATGTTTGGCGACCCGTTCGTCCACGCCTTCGTAACGGCCGCAGAGCAGCACCAGCCGGTCGTATTTGGCCAGCCGGATCGCCTCGCGGTGGGTGAAGCGCCGGCCCTTGGCCGACATCAGGATAACGCGCGACTTTTGGCGATTGCGAAGTCGGAGCGATTTGATGGCCCGATAGAACGGTCCGACCATCATCACCATGCCCGGTCCGCCGCCGAACGGTCGGTCGTCCACTCGGCGATGACGACCCTCGGACCAGCGGCGCAGATCATGCAGCCGAATGTCGAGCAGTTTCTGTTTGATGCCTCGGGCGATAATTGACTCGCCGAAATAGCTCTCGAACATCTGAGGGAAGATGGAGACGATGTCGAAGCGGAGCTTCTTTTCTTTTTTGTGGGTCATTTTAGGCATATCGCCGAAATTATAGCAGATTACGCTTTTCTGGTGGCAGGTCAAGCTTATTGTCTCGGAAGACCGAGCGGAGTGAGGTCTGTCCGGGATCCAGTGCCGGCAAGGCTGCTTCTGGACCCCGGATCAAGTCCGGGGCGACAAAGGTGTTTAAGGACGACTCCATCAACAATTGTCATCCCGGAACCGCGAGTGCAGCGAGTTGTATCCTGGATCCAGGATTCGATCCGTTATGGCCACTTCTGGGCCCCGGATCAAGTCCGGTGCGACAAAGTGAAAGGGGCCGGGACTGACAAAGTGGGTAGAAGGCAGTCTTTAAAGATCATGTCATCCCGGCCTTGAGCTTGGATCCAGAATTCGATCCGTCATCATCGCCTCTGGGTCCCCACCTCCGCTAAAGCTATGGCGGGCAAGCCGAGTCCTCGTCCGGGGCGACAGGAGATAAAAAGGGAATAGTGATGATTTGGTAATGCTCGACATGAAGCTCTCTTAAGAGAGAAGGAAACTGCATGACTTTTAAATTTGTCATCCTTTCTGGTATCAAAAGACCCCGCACTGGGCGGAGCCTTTTTGTCCGGGAATTTGGTCGTCTGTTGAACTAGATCTTGAGATCGACGGCTGAAGTGTCGATATCCTCGTCCTCGTCGAAGGCCGGCGCCGGTGGGGCCGACTGGGCGGGGACTGCGGACGGGAACTTGCGGCTGCCTTCCGGCTCGTAGATCTTGAGGTTCACGCGGGCGTTGTTCTTGGCGCCGACGATCTTGAGCAGGGTGCGGATCGAACGGGCGGTCTGTCCGGACTTGCCGATGACATAGCCCATGTCTTCGGGGTTCACGTACAGCGTGATCAGGACGCCCCGCTCGTCGATGGAGCGCTCGGCCCGAACATCACCCGGATGGTTGACGATGGCCTTAACTACGTATTCTACAAATTCACGATCGAAGAACTCTTCTGACATAACTGATATTTCGGCTCGGCTGCCCTCCCGGTGGGGCCGTGCCTTCAGTAGTTAGCTGATGTCTCTGGTGTAGAGAGCATCGTCCCCATTAGTTCGGGACTGTTGCGATCATATCTAGGGGACGTAGTTTCGTCAATCAAAAAGGACAAGCTTTGGGCCTGTCCTTTTGGTTCTTCTTTTGGTTCGATCCGGCTCGGTTTATTGCGCCGGCTCTTCGGCCTTGGGTTCTTCGGCGGCCGGAGTTTCTGCAGGCGGCTTTTCGGTCACCGTCGGAGTCTCTTCGGTCTTGGTTTCCGGTTTTGCCGCCGCCTCCGTCGCCGGAGCTTCGGTCTTCTTCGGTTCTTCCTTAGCGACCGGTCTGTCCTGGCGGTCGTGGGTCGTGGCCTTGACCTTGGAACCCTTCATCAGTCCGGCCGTCACCAACAGGTTATGGACGGTGGCCGAGGGCTGGGCGCCCTTCTCGAGCCAGTGCTTGATGCGATCTTCCTTGAAGACGACAGTGGACGGCGAGGTCAGCGGGTTGTAGTTGCCGACGATGTCGACCGAGGTGCCCCACGGATCGCGCTGGCGGTCCTGGACTACGATGCGGTAGGATGGCCGTTTCTTTTTGCCGACACGCGAAAGTCTGATGACTAGCATTTGTCTAGGGTGGTTGGATTTAGCGACGAATCGGTCGGACAGGGAGGGAAGTGAGAGGCTTCCCGCTGTCCTGCGCCCCGGTGGGCGGCTTGCAGCTTCTTGGGATTCAGTCGGAGGACATTGTGCCTCGGCCGGCCTGGGAAGTCAAGGTCTGGAGAAGAGAAACAACCCTCGACGATGGGGGCTGTTTGTAACAGAGATCTCGGTCGAAGTGTTAATCAATTTAAATTGATCCCTTTGGGAAGGGAGCGTTGGTCGGGTCGTAGTGGACCTCGAGCACTCGACCGTCGGCGTGGACGCGGATCGTCCGGTAGCCTACGCAGCGACTCGAGCTCCTCAAATGAACGAGAAGCACGGCGATCGGTTCTCCTGCATCCTCTCCATCTAGGACCGTCTGATGCGGCTCGGTCACCGTGAAGATGACACTGTCGCAATCGCCGCCGTCGACCAGACAATAGAAGCAGTCGCCGTGAGACTGGCCGGGTTGGAAGTGCTGCAGACAGTTGCTCAGCAGCCTGGCCGCCCTTGTCCTTTCGATAATTCCGAGTCTATTGAGCCAAGATCCGCCTAGGATCAGCTCCTGTAGCAGCTCCATGAGCTGTTCGATCTTTTTTCCGCCGGCTGACTCGGAGAATCCGATCGGCATCTGGCTTGACCCGTTCACGAAGTCCATTTTCTCCTCCTTCTCTGTCTCTATGAGAGACAGAATGATCTGGACTAAAGAGAATACCGATTCTGTGTGGTCTTGTCAATCGTTGGGTCAAATCTTGATTCTTAGCTTTTTCTATTTTGCTTCTGGGTCCCGGCTCGGAGGCCGGGACGACAGTACTCTTTTTTGCTTCCGAGTTCCGGATCAAGTCCGGGACGACATTTAAAGAAGAGAATGACAGCAAAGGTACAAGGTAAGATCTGACTTCAGATTTTCCAGCTTTTTTAAGCCAAACCCTGAGCCCGAAGTAGCGAGACATAAACGCTGTCCGGTCGGGCGGCCAGTTGCGCGTGAGTTCCGGTCTCGACCACGCGACCTTGGTGTAACACCAGGATCAGGTCAGCGTCGGCCACGGTCTTGAGGCGGTGGGCGATGACGAAAACCGTTCGTCCGGCCATGAGCTTGCCGAGCGACAGATGGATCGCCGCCTCGGTCTTGCTGTCTAGGTGAGCTGTTGGCTCGTCGAGTATGAGTATCTGTGGTTCGCGCAGGAAAGCTCGGGCGATGGCTACGCGCTGACGCTCACCGCCGGAAAGTTTCAGTCCGCGTTCGCTGACCTGGGTGTCGAGTCCGTCGGGTAGCTTCTTGATCAGGTCGGTCAGTCCGGCCCGCTTGGCCGCCGTCAGCACCTCTTTGTCGGAGGCCTTGGGACGGCCAAAGCGAATGTTGTCCTGTAGCGACTCATGGAACAGCGTCAGATCTTGAGGTACGTAGGCCATCTGCGAGCGGAGCGAGAGTAGGTTCAGGCCCTGGACATCCTGGCCGTCGACCAGCACCTGTCCGGCCTGCGGCATCAGGTAGCGTCCGAGCAGGTCGACGAGCGTGGTTTTGCCCTCGCCGGACTCGCCGACCACGGCTACGCGCGTTCCGGCCGGGACGCGGAAGTCGATGCCTTCGAGCACCGGTCGGTCATCGGTATAGCGGAAGTGCACGTCGCGGAATTCGACCTCGCCCATCAGGTCGATCTTTCGTCCGGTCTTCAGGTCCTCGCCGGGCTTTTCGAGCTCCGGCATGATGGCCTGCCAGTCGGCGATCGACCGGAGATAGGTCCTGAACTGCCACTGGACGGCGCGTAGGTAGCCGAAGATGGTGAAGGTGAAGGCGATCAGAGTTGATGTCTGACCGATGGTCAGGCGGTCGTTCGCCAGTCCGTGCACGCACAGTGTCAGTGTTCCGGCCATGGACAGCGCGGCGATCAGGTTCTGACCGTTGAGCATGGTCTTGGAGATGCGTATGTCCTGCTCGACAGCCGACATGACTTCCCTCCTTTTCTTGGTGACGCGTCTGGCGATGGCTGACTCGTTGGTCGTTGACTTGACCAGCAGGATGTTTCTGATCGCATCGTGGATGACGTTGATGAACGAGCCGTCGGCCTTATTCCAGGCCCTTCGAGTCTCGAGCGAATAGACGGTCATTCGGCCGGAAAAGACGATGTAGACGACGAGTCCGGTCAGTATAGTCAGGCCGATCGTCCAGTTCATGACGAACAGATAGATCAGGATGCCGAAGAGCGCCAGTAGCGACGGTACCAGGTCGAACAGACCGGCGTTCAGGAATGCGTCCAGGGACCATCGGAAGTTGCCGACCCGCTCCATCAGCTCCTGGATCTTCTGTCCGTAGTGGAATTCGAGCGGCTTGTCGATGATGCGGGCGGCGGCCTTGGCGACGAATGAGGTCGAGACCAGGTTGCCGACGCCCAGCCCGCCGCTGTTGGCCACCCAAGTCCGGATCAGGTCACCGACAGTGTGCAACGCGAACCAGAGCAGGATCGCGCCGCCGTAGAGCAACGGTGTCGCATGCTCGTTGGCCAGGTCGAAGCCCCGGCCCATGGTCACCGGACCGGCCAGATCCACGACCGCTCCCAGCGTCGCCAGCAGCATGCAGACGAAAATTAGCCGGCGATGCGGCTTGAGTTCCTGGAGGATGAATTTTAAATAGGAACGCATGTGGTCGCGGTGACGGCCGCGAGATAGGTCAGGCGGCTTTTTTGGATTTCGTCTTTCCTTCTTCCTTAAAGGTGTCAACCTCCTCGAGGTTGATCGACAGCAGGTCGGAGGTGCCGTCGTCGCGCATGGTCACGCCGTAGAGCACGTTGGCCCGGCGCATGGTGTAGCGGTTGTGCGATACGACGATGAACTGCGTCCTCTCCGCGAGTTCGCCGAGGATGCTGGCGAACTTGTCGGCGTTCGACTCGTCGAGTGCGGCATCCACCTCGTCGAGCAGCACGAACGGGCTGGGGTTGGAGACCATGATGGCGCAGATGAGCGCGATAGATGTCAGGGCCCGCTCGCCTCCGGAGAGTATGTTTATGTGCTTGATCTTCTTGCCGGGCGGCGTGGCCGTGATGTCGACTCCGGCAATGTAGGTGTCATCCTGTCCGTCGGTTTCGGTAATCTCCACGTCACCGCCCTCGATGCCCTCGGCTTCCGACTCGGCCCGGTCGTCCTTCTGCACGCGGGCCGCAGTCAGCTGGATGAGTTCGGCCTTGCCGCCGCCGAACAGTATCTTGAAGTAGCGGTCGAACTCGCGGTTCAGCTTGCGGAAGGCGGTCTCGGAACGCGTTCTGATGGTCTGGTCCAGCTCGACGATCACCCGTTCGAGGTCGGCGATGGCCTTAGTCAGGTCGCCGATCTGTCCGGACAGGTAGGTGTAGCGCTCGTTGGCCTCCTGGTATTCACGGACCACTTCCGGATCGATGCCGCCGATCATCTGCAGCTGGTAGCGGAGCTTTTCGATGCGCGGCCGGAGCGATTCGGGCGAGGCAGTCGGCTTCTCGCCGCCGGCAGCGATTTCTGACTTGACTCGCTCGGCCCGTTCGCCGAGTTCGGCTGACATCTCCTGCTCCAGCGAGTCGCGTCGCGTCTCCAGCCGGGCCAGCTCGACGCGCATATCGCCCAGCCCGCGCTCCAGCGAATGCGCCGACGAAATCTTTTCCTGCAGGACTCGCTGCAGCGAAAAGAATCTTTCCTTCTTTTTGCGTTCGCTGTCGTTGTAGGTACCGAGGGTCCCTTGTGTCTCCTTGATCTGGGCTTCGAGCGCGTCGATCTCCTGTCGCAGTCCCTCGAGTTCCTTGACCAGCGCCGGATCGGCCTCGGGCTTTTTGATCTCGACCTCCGGGGCCGGCCGCTCCAGCCGGTCGGCCAGCGTGACCGTATCGTCGAGCACTGACTTGAAGTTCGGGACCAGCGCCTTGGCTACCTTGAGATCCTTGGCTGCCTCCAGCGACTTGATCGCCTGACCCTGCCGGTCGCCCAGTCCGCGCACGCCTTCTATTATCTTGGAAAGCGGCATGGCGGTCGCCGTCTGTTTCTTGACCTGCTCGGCGATTTCTATCCGGCTGCGGACGCGGAGCTCGCGTTCCCTAAGCGCGCTCTTTTCGGACATCAGCTTCTGAAAGCGGGACTGCAGCTCGGTGAAGGCGTCGTTGCCGGTCTCCTCGCGTTCGAGCTTTGACAGCTCGCGCTTGGCCTCGTCCAGAGTGGACTCGCGGTCCTTCCATTCCTGCTCGCGCTTACCCAGTTCGGCGGTCCGGCGGTTAATGTTCCGCTGAAGTTCGGACCAGAGCTGTCCGTAGTACTGGTGATGCAGGTCGTGCAGCTCGTTCTGCAGTTCGTCACGCTCCTCGAGTCGTTTGACTTGGCGCGAGAGCGACCGTACGCGCGGCTCGATTTCGTTAACCAGCATTTCGGCCTGGCCTAGGTTCTCCTTGGTGGCCTGCATCTTGATCGTCGACTGGTGGCGCTTGAGCTGGTACTGCCGGACGCCCGCAGCCTCGTCGAAGAATTCCTTGCGCTCCTGCGGCGAGGCAACCAGGATGCTGTCGATCATGCCCTGGCCGATGACCGAGTAGGAGCGCGCGCCGAAGTTGGCCTGGGCCAGGAGCAGCTGCACGTCGGTCAGACGCACTTTCTTCTTGTTTATCAGGTACTCGGATTCGCCGTCGCGGTAGATGCGTCGGGCGATGGTGACCTCGCTGATGTCGAGCGGCAGTTTGCCGGCCTCGTTGCTGAAGTGCAGCACTACTTCGGCGTAGCCGGACCGGGCGCGCCGCTCCGAACCGGAGAAGATCACGTCTTCGGCCTTCTTGCCCCGGAGCAGCTTGGTGCTCTGTTCGCCCAGAACCCAGCGGACTGCGTCGGCCACGTTGGACTTGCCTGAGCCGTTCGGTCCGACGATGGCCGTGATGCCGCGGGACTGGCCCGACGGTTGGACAAACTCCAGGACCTTGCGGTCGGCGAAGGACTTGAAGCCGTGCATTTCCAGCTTTTGGAGAATCATAGTCTGTTGTTCTGGTCGGATTACGCCGTCGGCCGGTGCGGCATCGTTGCCGGTCGGCTGAAACACGCTCAAATAGTGCCAGTTTTAGCCTGGAATGGCAATCGTCCGGTGCGTGTTCCGATAGCGTTTTGAACGTACTGACGTCGGTCTTGTTTGGTTTGATCGATCAAGATCGGTGTTGGGTCTGGATTCGGTTGCATGAAACGTCTGAGTTTAGGCTGTTGAATTTAGCCATGGCGGGTATTGCCTCACAAGAAAGGCGTTGTCCGGTAGACACTCCAGACTAATTTTTTTGGTAGATACTGGTTAAAATACTTAAGTTGTCTTGATTATGTCTAGGGCATACTTGACACAATCTTTAAAATATGACATCATGCGATGAACTTGCATTGGTGGTTTAGGCGAGGATTAAGAAGATATTCATTCTGTTTACGGTCAGGCTGTACTGGCGGCCGTGGACATTCTGCCCGAACCTCGGACCTGTGTCGGTGGTTCCGGCAGGAGGAGAGCATGAGTTTTTCGGAGGAGTTGGCCGCCTTCCACGAGGATCACCTCGTGGAGGTGCCGGACGTGAACGGTCCGTCGTCGAATAGTTTCTATTCGGTGGCGGAAGCTCGGGCACTGCTGCTGGCTCAGGAGGAGCAGCGGCAGTCGGGAGGCGTGAGTGACGGGCCGGTCTACGTGCTGTACGACACGCAGCCGGCACGGTCGATCTGTAGCTGCTCGGACTGCCGTAAGTGGCAGCGAGGGCAGAGGCGGGATCGAAAGGCCGTTCGAAGTGTCGAACGGTCCGAGGGTCAGGAGGTGCGGCTGGAGCGCCGGATCGCTCGGGACGGTCACGCCGGTCGGCGGCATTCCCACCTAGTCGAGCGTGACAGGGCGGTCGTCTAGCCTCGGCGACGTCCAAGAAAATTCCGGTCCTCGACAGGGGGATCGGTTGCGGTGGAAACCTGACCGCACAAAACGAATGGCGTAGTCACCTGACGTAAGTGGTGAGCCCAGAGGAAGCAGCAGCCTCCCTTCGTCCGCCGGCACATCGGACGAGGCGTATTCAGTGCATTCTTGCGAAAAGGTGCAGGACATTCTTGTTCTGCCCTCCTGCCATAGTTCCGAACGGCGTTCGGCACTGCGGCAGGAGTTTTGTTTTTTGGGGCGGTGGAGCGGATGTTCGATGTGACGGATGGGGACAGCGACTGACTTAATGAGTGCTCCTGGGTCCCGGATCAAGTCCGGGACGACAAAATTTGAAATGTTGGGACGACAAAATTTTAAAGAAACTACTGAAGAAAGCTTTTTTCATCTCGGAACCGCTAGCGCAGCGAGAGGTATCCGGGATCCACGATCCGATCCCCGCTGCTTGCCGACCGTGACGCAGCCAGGTTCTCGATTTGTTTGTGGGACGACAGTTCTAAAAACAGTTTCTGGAAATATGTTGTCGTCCCGGAAGTCGCTCAGCGGCTATCCGTGATCCAGTGTCATTTCTAAAGGATGTCATCCCGGAATCGCGAGTGTAACGAACGATATCCGGGATCCAGTGCCGTTTTGTTTTTACTTCTAGGTCCCGGTTCGGAGGCCGGGACGACAAAGGTGTTTAATGACATTTTGAAAAATGTCACCCTGGTGATAGGCTTGACATCGCGTGAAATTAATGGAGTGGGTTGACACCTCTACCGGCAGGAGGTAGATTGATTCGCTTATGCAGTTCGATCAGCGAAACAAATCGGTCTACGACGTCATTAAGCGCGCGAAGGGCGTGCTATTGGTGTCGCATCGCGGTCCGGACGGCGATACGATCGGGGCCACCTCGGCGCTGCGCCGCTGGTGCGAGCGGGAGGGAATCGTAGTGACCAACTTCTGCAGCGATCCGCTGCCTCAGCAGTACCTGTTTCTGGCCGGTACGGAGAAGTACGTCTCCGATCCGGCTGTCTTCGATGACGGCATCCATGATGTGGTGGTGGTCTGCGACTGCGGCGACTCGCGGTTCGCCGGAATCGATGGCCACATCGACTCGCTCAAGAAGCGGGCTACCGTCGTCAACTTCGACCATCATCCCACCAACGAGGGCTACGGCCATCTGAACGTCATCGACTCCGCCGCCTCCTCGACCTGCGAGCTGGTCTACCGTTTCTTCGTCGACAATCGGGTGGAGATCTGCCGGGACATGGCGACTTCGCTCCTGACCGGGCTGTTGACCGACACCGGCAACTTCAGCAATTCGGCCACCACGCGGGACGCGATCGAGGCGGCCTCTGTGCTGCTGAAGAGCGGTGCACGGATGCATGATGTCGGACGCAACCTGTTCCGCAACAAGTCGGTCGGGTCGCTGCGGCTGTGGGGCGCGGTGCTGGCCCGGCTGAAGTACGACGAGAGTCTGGGCGTGGCCTCGACGGTCATCCTGGCCGACGACATGAACGAGGAGACGACCGACGAACATGTCGAGGGCGTTTCGAACTTTTTGAATACTTTTTTGGATGCCGACGTGATCATGGTCCTGCGCGAAATGCCGGATGGGCAGGTGCGCGGTTCGCTGCGCTCGGTCGAAGGGGTCGACGTGTCTCGGGTGGCCAAGCTGATGGGTGGCGGCGGGCACCGCAAGGCGGCCGGCTTTTCCGTGGCCGGACGGATCGTGGAGGAGGCTGACGTCTGGCGGGTGGAGCGGAGTTAATGAATTGATTTGTTGGTCCTCGGTCAATTGACTGGAGTCAGATTTTGCCTCGTACCTTTCTGTACTGTCGTCCCGGAAATCGCGTCAGCGATTATCCGGGATCCAGAATTCGATCTGTCTGCTCCTGAGTCCCGGCTTGGGGGCCGGGACGACAGTAAATTAAAAACTTTTGTCATCCCGGAAATGTATTCCTTACTTAATATGTCATCCCGGAACCGCGAGCGCAGCGAACGGTATCCGGGATCCAGAGTCCGATCTTTTTTCTTCTGGGTCCCGGATCAAGTCCGGGACGACATTACTCTGCTTTTGTCATCCCGGGCCGAGACCCGGGATTCACGATCCGGTCAGTCCAATATCGATGTGGACAAGGGGTTAGACCCCCCAATGGAAATTCCAAATCAATAGCGACACTAAAAAGACCGCCCATCCCGGGCGGTCTTTCATACTTGGTGCGACTTTTACTTGATGATCTTGTCGACCAGCCCGTACTTGACCGCCTCCTCGGCCGACATGAAGTAGTCGCGGTCCGCGTCCTTCTCGACCTTCTCGAATTTCTGTCCGCAGTGCTTGGCCAGGATGCCGTTCAGCGAGTCCTTCATCCTGAGGATGCGTTCGGCTCGGATCTTGACGTCCGTGGCCTGACCCTCGGCTCCGCCCATGACTTGGTGGATCATGACTTCGGAGTTAGACAGGACAAAGCGCTTGCCCTTGGCGCCGGCCGTGAGCAGTACCGCACCCATCGAGGCCGCCATGCCTACGCAGATCGTGGCCACGTCCGGCTTGATGTACTGCATGGTGTCGTAGATCGCCAGACCGGCGGTCACAGATCCGCCCGGTGAGTTGATGTAAAGCTTGATGTCCTTGGTCTTGTCCTGGCTATCCAGGAAGAGCAGCTGGGCGATGATGATGTTGGCGACGTGGTCGTCGATGCCGTCGCCCAGAAAGATAATGCGGTCCTTGAGCAGGCGCGAGTAGATGTCGTAGGCACGTTCGCCGTGCGCGGTCTTCTCGATGACCGTCGGAATTAGGATCTGGGACGAGATCGTGTACGGATTTTTCATATCGGGGCTGGGGCTTAGTCAATTTGCCGCTTCAGCATATCGTTTTCGCGCGGCAAAGTGAAGGTCGGATCAGTGGAGCACGTTCAATTCTGCCTTCAAAAGAAAAACGCCCCACCTAGAAGAAGTGAGGCCTTAGGGAGACTACCGTCATTGGTAGTTTGTCCCCGACCAGCTGCGGACGATCCTCTCGGTTCCATCGGTCCCATAAGGGACCTCCCGGAGTTTCAGACTTCACAGCTGGAATTCAGCAACGTTGGGGGGATTCGAACCCCCGTTCCGCTTGCGGGGTCTGCGCCCACGCTCGCGCGCCGGAACCCATGCCGCACCGAGATCGCTCTCGTTGCATCCATCTCTGGACGCATGCTCCGTTTTGCATGGCAACGCTGACAAGTATTTATAGCACACTGACACAAGATTGTCAAGTGTCCTTGGACATCTTCGGTTCAATTTTGGCATAAATAAGCGGAGATTTGGACTATCGTCACGACTTTCGTCGCTTAAAGTTAGGGTGGTAAGCGAGGATCGTTTTAGGTACGGTCGTTTTTTCTCAAGGTCTAGCGAAATTTCCTTCTATCTCGTACTATCGGCAGGTCTCGACTTTACAGGTGCTTGGAAGCGTGGTAAATTTCCACGTCAGTTGCAGCGGCGGTCCGTTGCGCTTGGCGACGGAACACCTCGGTGTTTCGCGCTCACGACAAGCATGGAGTGCGCTAATAGGGATTTTCGGGCTCCGGCTCGAGGTCTCCTATGAGCTAACTTCTTGAGCGCGAACCTCTGGGGTGTTTTGGTTTTTTGAGATTTTTGGTTCTTTAGGATAGGGAAACAGGGAGATGGGGAGACAGGGAATGACCGAATCGATATCTTCTCAGCCCGTCAGATTATGGCGGGAAGGCGAGGAAGCCTGTCCGTTACGACTAGTTGAACAAGGACAGGTGGTGGTAGGTCGAGTAATGCGACGCGTGTTTCTCGGCTCTATATATCGACGTCCGTCGGTAGACGGTGTACCGCGGCATACCAGCTTTGCCTACATCGTCGAATGGCACGAGGGGGAAAACGGTACAAGCGAGCCCGAAGTCTTCTTCGGCGATAATCTGGTTTATCCTGATGAAGCCAGAGAAATGGTCAGCCGGATGAGATTACGCAGAATCAGACTGTCGCCAGTGCGGCTAGACGAATCAGTACGCCTACACGTCTGTCTCCGTTGAAGGCTGACAGTAGCAGGGGAAGGTTTTACAGTCTTCGAATGGACGCTCCGCTTGGGGCGTTTTCTTTTTTGCCCCGGCGATTTTTGCGTTCCCAACCAAACCAAAAAGCCGGCCCTAAAGGGGTCGGCTTTTTGGTTCTATCGAATTCACCACTAGCCCTCCGGCGGTGCCGCTGGAACGGCAGGCGTTTCTGCGTCCGGCGTCGTCGTTTCCGCCGTCTCGTCGGTCGGGATCGCCTGCTCCTGCGAGGCGACTATGTCCTCCGGTGTGGCGCCCAGCAGGCAGACCTCCTGCCAGGGTTTGTACTGGCTGAAGATGTCCTCCTTGCGGACCTCTCCGTCGGCCATGGTGACCGTGTAGGTGAAGACGGCCTTGGCTCCGGCATGCGCAAGCTCGGTGCACTTTTCCTGTCCGACCGGCAGGTCGGTGGTCAGGATGACCTTCTTGGGCGGTGGCGCGGTCTGGCTCAGGATGACCGCATCGGTCTGCTTTGCCCGGCGGCCGTCGCTCACGCCCCAGAAAGTGAACGAGATCCTGTCGCCGGTGATGTTGGTCATGATGAGGATGTGATGTCCGGTGTCGTTCGTGAACTTGAAGTCGGGCGACGGGTCGTAGATGGTCGCGTCCTTACCCGGCCCCATGTAGTCGCCGTTGCCGTCGCGTTCATAGTAGGAGACGCGGTAGGAATGGTTGCGTCGTTCGGTGACCGGCAGTCCGGCGGCCAGCACAGTGCGAAAGGTTGTGGTGCCGATCTGGCATAGTCCTCCGCCGAATTCGGGAGTGGTCTTGTTGTCCCTGATGACCAGTTCCGTCAGATAGCCATGCTCGCCGTCGATTTCACCCAGGGCGCCTACCAGGGAAAAGACTTCGCCCGGCGCGACCAGCAGGCCGTTGAGCGACGAGGCACCCAGTGCGATGTTGTGGCGGCGGTTGGACGGGCTGCCCTTGAAGTTGGACGATCCTACACCGAGGATTTCTTTAATCCCGTAAGGATTGGATTTTTCGGTCGGTACGTCAGGATAGGCCACGGTGACCGGCAGTTCGATCGTGCCGGAGGTCGGCTCGGCGGCAGGCGACAGCTCCTGCAGCAGGATCTCGTATGACTTTTCTAGGTCGAGCTTCTCTCCATCGACGCTGGGCGAAAACTTGGTCACGCGGCCGTCGGTCATCTCGAAGACCGCGTCTGTCGGGCTGACCGCCATTGACGAGGCGTAGGTCTCGAGGTGTTTGGAGACCTTTTCCTGGTCGAACGTCAGGTGGATGCGGCCGCCGTCGTCGGTGGGCATCAGCCAGTCGGCAATGTGCCGTCGCGATACGGTCCAGGTCAGGCTGCGGGCGCGGACAGTTCGGGGAGCGAGTTCCAGGCTGGCTCGGGCGTCGGGCAAGAGCGGTTCCAGGTCGGCGGCAGTGAAGTGCGGCAGTTCGGTGGAGATCGTCAGTTCGATCGGTTCGTCGGACAGCCGGTGCAGGCGGTCGCGCACCTCGGCGACGGCCAGCAGCCGATCGAAGTTGATGCCCGCCTTTTCCGGCTGGATCGAGATATCGTACTGTCCGCTGTCCTCGACTGAGATGCGCAGGCTGGCATCCTCGGCCGGCCTGACTTCGGTGCCCAGGTCGGCGGTCAGCTCGTCCAGCAGAAGCGTTTCGTCGAGCGAGAAGGGGATCGAGACGTTCAGGCCGAAGGTTGCCGACTTCAGGCGTTGGACCAGAGAGACGAACGGATTCTTTGAGCGCCCGATGCCGTAGGCCAATTCGATAGCGATTCCCGATTCGAACCTGATCGGACTCTCCTCGCCGACGAACGGGCCGAGGGCCGGTTGAGCATCGGGCAGGACGAAGGTCAGTCGGTAGTCGCCGATGAATCGAGCCAGCTCCAGCTCAGCCTGATCGACGGTCTTGCTGCCCAGGTCGATCGGTCCGACGCTGACCCCGGAGCGGATCTCTCCCTCCGGCGCCCTGCCCAGCAGAACCAGCGCGGTTCCGACCAGTACCGCTGCGACTAGTATAAAAAATGCCGCCCACCTGACGGCGGCAGTCGATTTTTTCGGTCGCTGCCCGTCGGTTGAGGCTCGTTTTTTTTTGGTCGGCTTGCCGTTCGACTTGCGGCTCTTCTCTTTCGTCATAGCTCTGGCTGTACTGATGGCAGGGTGTCCCCGGCGGCGGTTCGTTATGGAATGCGGTCGTGTGCGGCGGTCAGATCTCGCTGATCTCGATATGGCGTGAGCGGTCGGTCTTGGGCATCCGTACGGTCAGCACTCCGTCCTTCAGTACCGCGGATATTCGGTCCTCCTCGATCTCCTTCGGCAGGATGACCGATCGGGAGAACGGCCCCCAATGGCACTCCCGGACCATATAGCGGGCGCAGTCCTCCGAGACGTGACGTCGGATGCCGCGTACGGTCAGCACGTCGTTGTTGAGGAAGACGTCGAGGTCGTCGGACGAGACGCCGGCGATGGCCGACTTGAGGACGATCTCACGGTCCGTCTCGAAGACGTCGACCGCCAGCTGTCCCTCCTCGTTGTCGGCGAACATCCAGTCCGGACTTTTCTCCGGCTCCAGGGCTTCTGGAAACAGCAGCAATTCCCCGGCATCCGCCTCCTTTCCTTTTTTGAGTGAAATCATGATGGACATGGGCGTTTTTCGCAGTCGAAGATGGGTCCAGTATAACATCGGTCAAGTTGGCAGTACAGGAATGTGGGTCGTAAGTTGCGTGGGTTATTCGGTCTGGCGGAAATTTCGTCGTGCCCAGTCTGTACGTTTTTTGATTGGTGCCATGAACGGACATTGATGGGGTATCATCAGATTAATGATATGGGTTTGATTGTGACGACAGTGTTGGCGTTGGGTCTGCGTCTGCTCTCGTTGAGGATGCAGGGGACCGGCTGGCTGGACGAGCTGTTTAGTCTGCGTTTTGCGTCGGCGTCCACGTTCGAGTCGTGGTTGCCGGCCTTTTGGGATGTACATCCGCCGTTTTTTCATCCGGTTTTGACTAGTTGGCTGTGGGTCGTGGGTGATTCGCTGTCAGCTGCCCGATTACTGTCGGTGCTGTGCGGTACAGCTGTGGTTCCGATAGTTTGGTTGGTGGCCAGAGAGATCGGCGGACGTCGGTCGGCGACGGTGGCCGCGGCGTTGGCGGCTGTTTCGCCGGTATTGGTCTACTTGTCGGGCGAGGCACGAATGTATTCAATGCTGACTCTACTCGTCTCTTTGTCACTATGGTTGTTCGTGCGCACCTGGAGAAATGGTTTCAGTCGTCGGTCATTGCTGGTCTGGAGTTTAGCGGCCGCCACGGCGTTGTTGACGCATCTCACCGCAGTCGTGCCGTTTGCGGTCATGGTTGTCTGGGGTGTTTGGCGGTCCGGCAGTTCCGCCCGTCGTCGGTTAATGGTTACCGCGGTCGGAGTAGTGTTCCCTTTTTTAGTTTGGTTGATTCCGGTTGTGCGATTTAGGTCCGCTGGTTTCGGAAACGAGTGGCAGCTTGGAACGAATGGGGGAGTTCTTGCGGCGGTTGGAGTTTTTCCGAAGTTGTTCGCTTACGGTACTTCGGAGGTTAGTTTGTGGTTGGTCGGTTTGTTCGCGGCCGCTTTGATGATTATCGCTTTCATGTCGTTGCGTCGTCAGGCCGGAAATCGACCGCAGATTGTTGAGCTGTATATGCTGCTGGCGATCACGCCGTTCGTGGCCTTCGCGTCGTTGGGTTGGTCCACGGTCAAGTATTATATCGTCGCACTGCCGGCAGTTCTGGCGCTCACGGCGGTTGGAGCTTCAGTGTTAGTTCAGATCTTCCGCTCGTCCCGACGCATGATCGTCGGATTTTTTCTGGCCGTCGCTTTTCTGTCATTGATCCTTTCGTCGCTTCTGCAGTTGGTGTCGGTTCGCCGGATCCGCTGGGATGAGGCCATGCGTTTCATTGAGTCGCAGGAGCATGTCGTGGATATGATTTTCGCCGAATGGTTCGTCTCCGAGCTACCGATCCGCGAATACTACCGTGGTGTACTGCCGATCGCCTCGGGCTATGCCTATGATGAGACACTGAATTTCGACGAGCGGCTAGTGCGTTACTCAGGGAGTGCGGTCGCCAGTCTGGAGATGCTGACCCGAATGGAACGCGATCTTGGCGAGATGGAACGCGTCTTTCTGGTGACTGGCGAGTTTCAGCCGGCGACTAATCCGGTCCAGGGTTGGTTCGTCGACCACAGCTGGCGACTCGACGGTATTTGGACAGCCAACGAGTTCTCCCCGACCGTGTTACTATTTAGCCAGCCAAAATTATGAAAAAGCAGATACTCGCAAAAAACGAAAGACTCAGGGCGGACGCTTCCAAGCTCCTGCAAAAGTTGGATTTAGTTCGACTTCTGGAGAAGAATGGATGGGTGAAGTTCACCGGATCGTATGCCGCCAACTTAATGAACCGGTCCGATATTGACGTTTATGTCGTCGGTTCGTGGAGCAGAGAGAAGGTGACCAGGATTTTTGTCTCGCTGCTCGGACAGCTTCGGGTAAAGGGTCTGTTGTTCTTCGACTGGGTGAAGTATCGCCATCCAGATTTCCCCAAGGCCTACTATATTGGCGTTAAGGACAATTTTCGCGGAGAGAAATGGAAGATAGACATTTGGTTTCTTACCGATCCACAAGTTAAGGCATTACCTTTCGGATCATGGGAAGGTCTGGAGGTGAGTGATGCACAGCGTGAACTGATAGTTCGGTTTAAGGATTATCGGGACCGGCATCAGCTCGTCATTCCGAGCTTCAGGATCTATGTGGCTGTCCTGTTCGAGCGTCTAGGCACGATCAAGGAGATCAGATCCTACTGTCTCAATCAAACTAAAAAGCGCCCGTAACCCGGCGCCTTTTTTAATCATCGACGTTTTCTACTTTACGTTCACGAGTACGATTGCCGCGCAGGCCAGCGTTAGCCCGACCACGTTCCAGATGTTGAGGTGCTCGCGGAAGAAGATTACGCCGGCCACCGAGGAGAAGATCACCGCTAGCAGTCCCATCATAACGATCGTCCTCGATAGATCGAGTCTCGATAGCGCGTGCATCTGGAAGGCGAATCCAACAGCGGCGACGAGGAGCGCCAGCAGGAAGGCTGGCCGCACGAACGTCGCGGCAGTGAAGCCCTGCTCGCCGAACAACGACTTCTTCCAGACATCGGACAGAGTGTAGAGGAGCTGGGCGAGCAGGACGGATAGGTAGGCCATAGTTTGGCGGCGTGAATAAGTTTGTCGATTCTATCCGCATTGTAGCAGTTTCGCGCGTCGGATGGGGGTGTGACCATTACTTTCGGTGCAATTTTGATGTATTCTATGAGTTACCGGGCTGAATCGGCCCTTCTATAATTTTTTTGAGCATTTCATTATGAAGATCGAAAGCTATCTCAAGGCAGCTCCCTGGCTGTCGCTGGCCGGCGTACTGTTCGCTGGTTATTTGACCAGCATCAAACTGTTCGGCGGAGCCTGCGCGTTCAACGAGACCTGCCCAACGTTATGGGGTTTGCCGTCCTGCGCCTACGGCTTCGTCATCTTTTCGGCACTGTTCTTGGTTTCGCTCTACGCCAACCTGAAGCGGGTACGGACCAGCTGGCCGATCAAGGTTAATCTAACGCTCTCCGGCTTTGGTATCCTATTTGCTGGTTGGTTCGCAGTGCCGGAGATAATCTCTATCCTGTCTGGTGGTCCGTTCTACACCCTCGGTCTGCCGACCTGCGTCTATGGGTTGGTTTTCTATATATTAATCTTCATTGTGACGACCGTGGCTTGGAACGGACATCGTAAATTCGATGTGCCGCCGATTGTCACGCCCTCGCTTTAGTTTATGAATATGAACAAGGAACTATCACCAGAGCCCACTCCCGACAGATCCGTAGAAACAGTCGAGCAGAAGAAAGAACGCCTGATGCCCCTGCTGCGTGGGTCATTGGAGGTCTGGAATGATTCCGCACGGGAACTGCACGAGGGTAGTCTGACTTTAGTGTAGCGATTCAAAGACGGGACGGAACATACAATCCTGGGCTTGATCGTTGTGTCCATCGAAGACGGTGATGTGGAATTGTGTGTGATTGAAGATGACGGAGGGTCGGGCGCGTCGGCTTACATGACTTGGGATTCCATTGTCGACGCCAGAAAGTAGTAGACGAATACGTCAGCAAAAAAGCACCAGGCATTACGCTCGGTGCTTTTTGGTTACCTGCCGGTCCTGAACTGGTGTCCGTCGTAGACGTAAAGCGGTAGTTGCCGGTCGCCGACGATCTTGTCCCGATGTTCCAGTCCGGGAATCGGCCAAGCCTCAATCACCACGATGCAGTCGTCCTTGAGTTCCTTCGAGAATTTTTTGCTTATGCGGCCGTAGCAGCCGGGTGTCAGGTAGGCGAACACCAGGTCAGCTCCGGACAGGTCGGTTCGGTACAGGTCGCGGAAGAGTAGTCGAACATTTCGGTATCTCGACCGTCCGGCCAGCCGGCGGACCAGCGAGATGAGGAACGGCAGCAGCGATATCTTCAGGCCGACCAGCCGACAGTCGGGGAAGCGCTCGGCCAGCGTGAACAGCAGCGATCCGTCGCCGCTCCCTAAGTCGTAGACAGTCTGACCTTTCTTCAGTTTTAGTTTGGCGGCCAACGAAGCTCGCTCTCCCTTTCGTGTCGGCACCCACGGTGCGGCGGACAGTCCGGCATAGCCGGCGGTCAGCACCACGACGAAGACGACGATAAGCAGGCCGTTTATTATTGGTTCTGGCATGGGTGGATGTTACATCGCCGTCGGACTCAGACCAAGAGTGCGCCTGAGGACAGCCTTTGCTATATTGAGACCGCGGGACGTCTCGACTCCGCAATCTCATTCGTCACTTATCATTTTCATTTACTATGAACAGCCAAACCAACGGAAAAGGAGTCGGACGGGGCTACGAATGCTGCCCGAGATTTGATCCCAGCCTCTGGGACGAACGCGAGGTGGTCTGGACCGACAAGCCGTTCCTGCGGGAGCAGGTCAGGAGCTTTCTGCGCATGCCGATCAACATGGGTGCGGCCTTCAAGCGGGGCTTCGGACGGCTGGAGCGGGCCGGTGCCCTGCCGGTCCATCCGATCTGGCTCTCGGACAAAAGGTCGGCATGGGGCGCAGACCTGCTGATCGAAACGGACAAGGAGATCGACGAGGCCGACATTGTCAGACTTACCGGGACATTCATCTGCAAGGTCTTCGACGGCCCGTTCCGCAACGTCAGGCAGTGGATCGGGGAGATGGGCCGGTTCGTCGAGTCCCGCGGCCGGAAGGTCGAGAGGCTTTTCTTCTATTACACCACCTGCCCCAAGTGCGCCAACAAGTACGGCCACAATTACGTCGTGCTGGTGGCCAAAGTGGGCTGATCCTTTCTATCTATGTCGGTTTTTGAATGCGAAGTCAGGAGTTTCGTGGACGGACGCAAGTTCGACGAGCTGCTGGAGCGGTTCGGGCGGGAGGGCGAGCCGTTGGGCGAGGACTTTCAGGAGACGCACTACCTGAGCGGTGCGCACGACCTCCGAATTCAGCGCTCGGACCGCGAGGCCAAGCTGTGGCTCAAGAGCGGAGAGCTGCATGACAGCGTACGGGAGGAATTCGAGGTGAGGTGCCGTTGGGAGGACTTTCCCGGACTGTCAGAGATGATGGCGGCCCTCGGACATACGGTCGAGGTCAAGTGGTTCCGCGAGCGGCGGCGTTTCAGGTGGCACGGGGTCAAGGCGACGCTCGACATCACCCGCGGTTACGGACGGATCGTGGAGCTGGAGGAGCTGGTCGGTCCGGACGGGCGCGAGGCGGCCGTTCGGCGGCTGTATGTCCTGCTGACCGAATTGGGGGTCCAGCCGACCTCGCGAGAGGAGTTCGACCGGCGTTACGCCGAGTACCGCGAGCGTTGGCGCGAGCTGGTGGCCGAGGCGGAGACGGAACTGGCCGTCATCTGACGGGACGGGCCGTCTGACGTCGGGCGGCCCTTTGGATCCCGCCCCGAATCTCGTTCTTTCCGATGCCTTTACGTCGGCATAATTATCAATATAATGAACGGGACCGCAAACCTAAGCCTAAAGACATGAAGAATCCGGATACCGGACGCATCATCGACCCGAACACCGGAAAGCCGTACGACGGCAGCTGTCCGGAGCTGATCGCACCGCCCGACGACCGAAAGCTGCCGCCGGAGCTGCGCCTGCCGCCAAGGCCCGAAACGGGAATCAGGGTAGTCTCGCCGAGGGGGGCGGACAGGCTGTCGAGAGGCAGGCTGAAGGCAGGCGGGTCCGGGCTTTCGTTGCCGGACGGGGAGGCCGAGGGCATATCGATCTTCGGAACGGACGACCTGCCGGAGGGAGCCAGGGTCGAGGAGGAGCCCCTGTCCGACCTGATGGAGACCGCGCCGTACTCGGACCTGCCGCCCAAGCTCGTCGCCGCGGCCGTGAGGGTACATGAGGCGATGAAGTTCAACCTGCTGGCCGGGCAGTCCCAGCTCCGGCCGTATCTGGACTCCATCCTGGAGGCGGCCGGGTTCCGCGGGGACGGCGAGGTCCGCGGGACGTTCGGGCGGTTCATTTCGAACGAGATCGGAAAGGCGGATCTCGAGAGGCGTATCGACCCCGACGCGGAGGGGGCGGAGACGGAATACGGACGCCTGGCGCTCCTGCTGACTCCGGAGGCCTGGTGGCTCATGCCCGATTGGGCCAGGCTCGACGTCGTCAGGGCCATATCGTTCCTGCTCGACCGGACGTCCAGCCCGGAGAGGGTGCGCACCGGAGAGCTGGCGCTGCGCCTCGCCGAACTGTCGCGCAGGTCGGACGGCGGGACGAGGCGCGAGATCTAGGCCGCACTCGACCTGCTGCCGTACGCCCAGCTGCCGAGGAGGGCCAGGGCCGACTGCGCCGCCGCCATGGCCGACGCCGGGGACTTCTCGTCGCCGCTGTCGGTGCCCCTGCTCGCGGACCGCACTCCGGACGCGCCGCCCGAGATCGGACGCCTGCGCGCGGCCAGGGAAAAGGCCTGGCTGGAGCTGTCCGCCGAGCTGTCGGTGCCGGTGGAAGGCCTAGCCGAACTCTCGTTCGTCGAATGGTCCGCGCTCTCCGCCCGGGTGGTCAGGGCCGGACCGCCGATCCCGGAGGTCGCTGACGCGGGACTGCCGCATGTCGGGCTCGAGTTCGAGTACGCCCCGCTGTCCGGGGACAGAGAAAGGGCACTGGAGGACACGAAGGCGGCCCTGAAGGAAAAAAGCCCGGCGCCCGAGGCGGGGACTGACCGGGACGGGGACGGGGACGAAGGCGAAGCGCCGGAGGAAACGGAGGCGGCCCCGGAGGAGAGCGGTCCGCTGGATGCCTCCATCGACCAGTCCTGCGTGGAGCTGCGCACCGGGGAGGGCGGCGTGCCGCTCGACCTGGCGACGCTCGCCTCCGTCTGCGGCTCGGCCAGGCGCGCCGAGGCCGCGTGTCCCGGCTGGCTGGCCACCATGCACGTTCACGTGGACGCCGACGCGCTGCCGCCGGAGGACGGAGAGAGAGTCTTCGCCGAAAGCAGGGACCAGACCCGTGGACACGGCACCACCGAGGTCCGTTCCCTGCCCCCGCCCACGCTGACGGTCGACGACGGCCGGGAGCGGAGGGGCAGGAAGCACCGCCTGGACCCGGTCCGCGCCGGCTGGCTGGCCCTGTTCGCCTCACGGGCGGCCGAGGTGCCGGAGGACGGGGGGACCGGGGGCGACTTCGACGGCCTCGGGCCGGCCGACGCCGTGCGGAAGGCCCTGACCCTGTCCCTGATGGGCGAGTCACCCCAGCAGAGGGCGGCGGCGATATACGCCGTTCGTACCTCGCCGATGTTCGTCGACTGCGGCCTGGCCGTCCGGGCGGTCCGCTCGCGGATCCCGGAGGGACGGATGGGGGACGCGTATTCCGGACTGCTGGAGATCGGATACGAAAAGAAAAGGGAGACCATCGTCCAGGCCATTGCGGAGTACGGCGGCGAGGAGTGCGTCAGGCTGCTCATGGGCCGGGCCTGGGGCTCGGCCGACGCCGGCACCAGGGAAACCATCCTCCGGTCCGTCGCGGAACACGGCGGCGAGGCTGGCGCCAGGCTGCTCGTCGGGAGGTTCGACGGTGTCTGGGACTCGGCCGACGCCTACACCAGGAAGACCATCGCCCGGTTCGTCAAGGAACACCACGGCGAGGAGGGCGCCAGGCTGCTCAGGGACAAGGATCTGGACCCGGATTCAGACGACAACAGCGCTGTCAGCAATCGTCGTTTGGGGCGTCGCGGGGCGAGAAAAAGGCGCGGACGCTAAACCTCCCTCAAGGAGGTCTTGCTTTTGAACACAGATTCACTACGAGCAGGTCTGTCGGAGTTAGCGCCGCCCTGTCTCTAGGTTGGGCCGATGTTCGGGTGCCGCGGCTGTGGTATCATGACCCTGTATTCCGACCGCGGCGGTCCGTCGGACATGAAGTCCGCACGTCGATCCGGTCGGACGACCGATGAACTATGGATTCGATCTTGCTGCAGCAGGTGATGGCCTATGCGTCGCTGATCGTGGTCTTGCTGCTGATGGGCTTAGGCACTTGGGTCAGCTTCGGCAGCCGGCAAAACCATCGCAACCTGTCCTTTTCCGGCATCATGATCCTGGCCGCGCTATGGCTGATGGCCTTGGCCTTCTGGCGACTGCCGACTCTGGCCGGCCAGTCGACGTTCTGGATCCAGCTGCTCTGTCTTGTCGGCTCCCTGATCCCGGTCTTCTTCTACCTGTTCGGCCTGACCTACCTGTTCGACCGGAGGCTGCCGCGCTTGGTCTGGACGGTCGCGCTGCTGCCGAACTTGGCCATCGGCTGGTTCGTCTTCTTCTCCGACATGCTGGTCAGGGAAAGCGGCCACAGTTTTTCGTTGCAGGGAATCGGCCTCAAGCTGTTCGCGCTGCATTTCATCCTGTTCGTCGCCGCATCGCTGACCGTAATGGTCTATGCCGCGCGGGCCAAGCGTAGGATGAGTTTCAAGGAACTGCTGTTGATCATCGCCGGCGCGGTTTTTGTCTTCTATGCGGTGTCCGGTATCCTCTTCAGCCACTATTTGGGTCATGGGACCAACTACATCTTCACTGTCGTGTCTTTGGTCGGCGGCGTGCTGATCATCATGCCGTTCGTCGTCCAGCGTCGTCTGCTGGTGGACCTGAGGCTGGTCGGCGTCGAGGTCCTGATCCTGATCGCTCTGTTCGTCTTCATTTCCGACATGGTCGTCTCGTCGGAGACGATCTTCGACTTCGGCTCCCGTCTGGCGGTCCTCTTCTTCCTGCTTTCGTACGGGGCGATGACTACCAGGACCTTCGTGAGAGAGATCAGGCAGCAGCGGCGCAACGAGGTGATGCAGGAGCAGGTCATCGTCATGAATCGCAAGCTGGTCGAGGCCGACCGTCTCAAGACCAAGTTCGTTTCGCTCGTGGCCGACCAGCTGCACTCGCCGCTGACTTCGCTGCACAGCTACACCGAACTGGCGCTCAGGGGGGAGTTCGGCAAGCTGCCGGAACGCATGCGTGAGGTGCTGCAGTCGAACATCGAGACGCTGGACCGGCTGATGGGCACCAGCAAGACCTTCCTGGACGTGGGACGGATCGAGACCGGCGAGCTCAAGGTCTACAAGTCGGACACCGGCCTCGGCTCCGTGGTCGCACGTTTGACTGTCGAGGCGGAGCCGCTGGCCAAACGGAAGGGTCTGACCTTCAAGACCGCAGTGCCGTCCAGCCTGCCGTCGGTGCCGTGCGATTCCGGGGCCATCTATCACGCGCTCATGAACCTGGTCGACAACGCCATCAAGTACACCGAGCGTGGGGAGGTGGCCGTAACGGCCTACGTCTCCGGCGGGTACGTCGAGATTCGGGTCACCGACACCGGGATCGGCATGACCGACGAGGAGATCAAGTCCGTCCGTCGCATCTTCAAGGGCGGCATGTCGGCGGTCAAGCTGGAGTCGCGCGGCGAGGGACTGGGCGTATTCATCGTCAAGCAGATCGTCGATGCGCACGGCGGACAGATGATCGTCGAGTCGGCCGGACGCGACAGCGGCTCGACTTTTGGCTTCACCCTGCCGTTGGGGTCCTAATTCGCGAAGTTCTTAGAGATATGAGAAAGACCAGAATGATTTCGTTGGCCGTGCTGGCGTTCTCCACCTTGCTGTTTACGGGTGCAGGCTGTTCCGGTCAGACGCAGGTCTTTACGACGACGACAGATACTCCGTCTTCGGCTACGACACCGGAACAGACCTACACTCTAGACGACGTGGCCCTGCATGTCTCAGTCGACGACTGCTGGATGGCCATCGGCGGTTTGGTCTACGACGTGACCGATGCCGTTGCCGGACATCCCGGCGGCCAGGCGATGCTCACCGGCTGCGGCAAGGACGCCACTCAGCTTTTCGCCACCAAAGGACGCGGCGAATCCGGTCCGCCGCATTCGTCACGGGCCGAGGCCGGCCTGGAAAGTTATTTGATCGGAACGCTGAAGTGATTCCTATGCTGGTCGACATCGCCTACTTCTCCATACTCGGCAAGCCGCTCATCATGTACGGCGGCATCGCCAGCCTGCTGCTCCTGCTGCTGACCGCCGCCGCCCCCAAGCTCAGTTGGAAGGGTAAACGATTGATGCCGTATCGGACTCATGTACGGTTGGCCTACGTGACCGTGGCGTTGGTTTTGTTTCACGGACTGCTGGGACTGTCTCTGTACTTTAGAATGGAGCGTTTTTTAATCCGGTGTCCGGTTTCGGTCGGCGCCGGATTTTGGTAACCTTTCCCTCTAGCGGAGGAGTAGGTGGATGTCCGAAAGCGTGATCGAACTGAGGAGAGACGACGACATCTGGCGACAGCTCTTGACCGAAGCGGCCCTGGCGCTCGAGTCGGGCTGTCGGTCTCGTAGGCTGCTGGGTCTGGTACTGGAGCAGCGAACCGGCCCGCAACTGTGCAGCTCAGCTGCGGCCGGACTGTGATTGGACGCCGCACGACGGTAAGCGTCTTCCGATATTGGTCGGAATCTGTCCGGATCAGCTCCGTCAGGACCTGATCGCCACCAACCCTCACCTGGACCCAAAGATCGACGTTCTGCATCTGGCGGGATCGTTCCTGGTGCTGTCGGTCAGGGACGGAAGCACGGAACTTTTTGCCCTTCCTCTTCCGTCGATGAATGGCAGTCGAGTCTTCTGACGCCTGCTTGGGCGTCTTTTTTGCCTTAAACACCGCAATTTTTGGCAGGGCCGAGTTGACACTTTCGTAGTTTTGTGGTTTAATTGGCACTTGTCAGAGCGTCACCGCAAAAAAAGCTAATCAAGTGGTGATGGACTCGAGCTCAGAGATTCGTACGGATGGGCCCACCAGGTATCTTCCTGGATAGGCCCAAAAACGTGACTCTGCAGATATCGGGTCACGTTTTTAAGTATGAACAACAAAGAACAAAACAACGAAGGGGAGTCCGTCGGATTCGACGGATTGGGGATCGCCCCCAAACTGCTGGCCGCCCTACAGGGCTCCGGCTTCAAGAATCCGACGCCGATTCAGGCCAAGGCCATTCCGGTCTGCATTCAGGGCCGGGATATGGTGGGCATCGCCCAGACCGGCACCGGCAAGACCATGGCCTTTTCGATTCCCATGCTGCAGCGCATCGCGCGCGAGGGCGGTCAGGGACTGGTGGTGCTGCCGACCCGCGAGCTGGCGCTCCAGGTCGAGGAGGAACTGGTCAAGATCGCCAAGCGGTTCGGACTGCGCACGTCGGTCCTGATCGGCGGAGCGTCGATGGGCCGTCAGATCGAGGAGCTGAAGCGCAAGCCGCACGTCATCGTGGTGACGCCCGGCCGTCTCATCGATCATCTGCAGCGTCGAACCGCCTCGCTCGACGGGGTGAGCGTCGTCGTGCTCGACGAAGCCGACCGCATGTTCGACATGGGTTTTGCTCCGCAGATCAGGAAGATCATGCAGGCCGTGCCGACCGAACGACAGACTATGCTCTTCTCGGCCACCATGCCGGACGAGATCGCCCGCCTGGCCCAGCAGTACATGCGCGATCCGGAGCGGATCGAGATAGCGCCTTCCGGTACCTCGTCCGAACTGGTCGAACAGCAGCTGTGTGTGGTGCCTAAGCCGGATAAGTTGCGTCTGCTGCGTCATTTCCTCAAGGAGGAGCAGGGGACAGTGCTGGTTTTTTCCCGCACCAAGTACGGGGCGAAGCGCATTACGCACGAACTGTGCCGCGATAACGAGAAGGCGGCCGAGATCCACAGCAATCGGACGCTGGCCCAGCGCCGCGCCGCACTCGGCGGATTCAAGAGCGGCAAGTTCCGGGTGCTGGTGGCGACCGACATCGCGGCCCGCGGCATCGACGTCAACGGAATTTCGATGGTCATCAATTTTGATCTGCCGGAGCAGGCCGAGGATTACGTGCACCGCATCGGTCGGACCGGCCGGGCCGAGCGGACCGGCAAGTCGATCTCCTTTGCCGAACCGGATCAGGGTCGGAATGTCACGGACATTGAGATGCTGATCCAGAAGCGGCTGACCATGCTTGACCTGCCGTTCGAGCCGAGCGTTTCGATTTTGCCTTCGGGTCAGTCCAACAACCGACGTCGCCCGAGTCGCGGCCGTCCGTCGGGACCGTCGGCCCGTCGCGGTAGTTCGCGCCCGTCTGCCGGAGGACCGTCGGCGCGTCCGTCGTCCGGTCGCCGCAGCGGACCGCCTCGTCGTCGGGTCTAGGCTAGGAGCATAATAATATAGAAGAGCCGTCCCTCGTTTGGGGGCGGTTTTTGGTCTTGAGCCCTGTATTGATTCCGGGGTGGGCAGATCGATGCAGGCGCTGGTTGACATGGGTGTAGAGCCATGGTAATTGTTTGGGGACCCATTTTTGCTTAGGGTCAGGGAGGTCTTTCGAAATGGGAAATATAGATTCGGATCTTCGACGTCTAGTGAAGTGTGACATGGCGGTCGATGAGGTCGATCTTGCCAGACGGAAGTTGGATGATGCCCAGAGGCGGGCCAATAGAGCTCTGCAGTCTCTGACGCTACGCTGCTTGCATAGTCTCTGTATTCATGAGTTAGGACGCGTCGAGGCCGAGTGCGATGAGGATGGACATGTGGTGCGTGTCCATCCTCCCGCGAGGACTTGCGTATTTTGTAGGTTTCGGGAAGAACAGGTGGTCAGCGAGCCACTTCGTAGAAAACTCGAAACAGAGGCAATGAAGAGGATAGCTGGAGAAGACGGTCACGTTTACATCCAGGCCGACTGTGGTGACTTGTCTAGAGAGCTGAATGAGTTGCCACCATTCTTTAAGGTTTTGACCAGAGTGCCAGACGGCATCGCACGGAATGGTTCTGAATTCATGGAGCGCAAAAAGGAGTTGCTCGCTAAGGCAAAAGCGGAGGTTGAGTAGTGCGGCCAAGAAATCCAAATCGGTCGCTTGGTGGCCGGATCTTTACCGGCTATTCCCTTCGGACGGCAGCGCCGTCCTTTTTTGTTGGGGTGGCTGATGTTTTACCGCTAACCCAACCCTAACGCTGTAAGTTCCGGAAAAGAGATTGCACCTTCGTTCAGTTTTTGTCTAAGAATGCGCCTTTTGGCCTCAAAACAGCCCTCAACCCTTGACCTTTTTGAGGTTAGGTGCTATAGTTCAGGTCTTGTGCAATTGATCAATTGATTTGGGGAAGACAACATAAACGGAAAGCACAGGTCCGGAAGATTCGCTAGAGGATTCAGTAACGCAGTTATAGCCAACTCGAACTTCAAGACCCCAAACGACAGAGTCCGGCGTGAGCCGGATTTTGCATATCATGAAGAATATTTGGTCGCCGATCTTGTGTGTGCATACAGTTGACTTCGGTGCTCCTGTGCAGACGACCCCCCCCACTGTCGTCTCGGAAGGAGCGAGTCAGGTGTATGGGTAAGCTCTACATCCTTTGTCCTCCCGGGCTTGATCCGGAATCAAACAAACAAAGCCTCCTGTCATCCCGGAAATCACGTTAGCGATTATCCGGGATCCAGATCGTCCTTCACTCAAAGCTTGTCATTCCGGGCGAAGACCCGGGATCCAGTGCCTTTACGTTTTGCTTCTGGGTCCCGGCTCGGAGGCCGGGACGACAAAGTCTTATTCGTCATCCCTACTTTTTCAGTTCGTCATTCTAAGCCGAAATAATTTTTTCGGTCATCCCGGAACCGCTTTCCTTCTTAATTTGTCATCCCGGAAATCGCGTCAGCGATTATCTGGGATCCAGGATCCGATCTTTTTTTGCGGGACGGCCCCGGCGCGGCAACCTCGGAGGCATCCGGGCT
>MNWN01000002.1 GCA_001872545.1 Parcubacteria group bacterium CG1_02_58_44 | reverse complement strand
TTCGCGCTCACAGTACTCGGCGATGCGCCTGCGAAGTTTCATGAAGTATCCGTTGACGGTGTTGCGGTTGAGACCCGTAAGCCGTGCCACTTTGGTTGCTTCAAGATCCATAGCAAAGAGCCACACGAGGTCACGAAATTTCTTCTCTGAAATTCGGGAACGTATGACATACCGATTTCTTGGCTCCATACAGGCATATCTTACACCTGCGAATAAGTTCAGCTAGTCATGACCCTAATAATTTTAGGTCCCCGCCTTCGTTAAAGCTTTCCCCTTTGCCAAGGCTTCGGGGGACGAAGATGGCGGGCAGGCCGGCTCAAGGCTGGGATGACACTTTAAGCACGTCATTGCGAGCGAACCGAGTGAGCGTAGCGATCCCGTCCTTGCTTACTAGCGGCGGTCAATCAGAAGATGTACAGGATTACGACGGTCGTCCTGTAACCTACTTCATAATGGCATCCCGCCGAAGGTCTAGCTCTTAAGGCGTCCCCGTGTTAGCCTTAACAAACGTAATAAACTGAACCGCAAACGCATGGAAAATCAGAAAGAAGTAATCGTCTATTCGACTCCGACCTGTCCGTACTGCGTCATGGTCAAGGCATTTCTCAAGGAGAAGGGAATCGACTACCGCGATATTGACGTAGCGACTGACGAGGAGTCGGCCCGCGAAATGGTCGAGAAGACCGGGCAGATGGGCGTACCGGTGGTCATGATCGGAGAGACAGTTATTATTGGTTTCGATCAAGAAGCGATCATCAAGACACTGGGATTGGAATAAAAGATAAGGAGATAAAAAGACGCCCTTGATTGGGCGTTTTTGGTTTTAAAACTAGCGGTAAATGAAGCTCCCCGAGCTTACGCTCGGGGTTTCAACCCAGCGCAAGCTTCGCTTGTCCAGCGTCCTCTTGTCCTTGCTGCTCGATGTACTGCTTTATCATCTGTTCGTTAATACCAACTGTCGTAGCAAAGTACCCGTCTGACCAAATTCCGTCCGTTCCCCAGTACAATTCCTTGAGAAACGGGAATTTTTGCTTCAGTGCTCTGGCGGTATTTGCTTACGAGCACCAGATGGTATTCGCAATGATATACGCAGTGGCTTAGTCTCTTGAACTCCATACTTACAGCATGGGACAAGAGGACACTGGAACCAACTGCATCTCTCGGGCTTACGCCCGGAGATTTAAGTTAGGAGCTTTTAAAGCCTTGACAATTCTTTCAAAATTCGCTTCCATTCCTTCAGGCAAAGACGGGAATCCGCCCGTTTGAGCCAAAACCACGCACCTTGAAAAAGGAAGGAGGTCTCCGATGGAGACGAAGAAGATCGCATTGGCCTGTTTCGTGGGTGGCACACTGTGCTGCCTGGTGGCGTTCCTATTCACCCCCAAGTTTTGGTATCTGGGCTTGTTGGCCGGAGGGGCCGGCGGCTACCTGGGCTACGAGTTCCGGCAGGTCTGTCGGTCCGTTCCGATGGCCCTGCGTCGGGCGGCCGAGGGAACCGGTTGGTGGCTGACCGAGGGAATAAAAGAAGTCCGACAGTGGCTCCGAAAGCCGCATCCGGTCATTTATTCTGGAGTAATTGCGGGGTTATTTTTTGGTGTTTATTGGTTTGTGGAGAATCTTGGTCATCTGCCTTGGTTGCCTCTCCACATTCTTTCTTGTTTTTTTGTAGTGATGATCGCAATCGGAGTCAGCACAATGGCAACAATACTGATACTGACCGGAAACTCCGTGAGTGGCTTCGTTGCCTGGGAAAAGGAAAGTGTGCCCGAAACAGATACTTCATCTGATTTGGGTTATGGACAGGCATTGATATTGACCTCACAAGGAATAATAGTTTTTGGTAAATTTTTCGGCTGGACGCTATGGAAGTACGTCGCCTTTGGCGTCTTCCTGATAGCCAAGTTCGCCATTTTGGCCGGCTGGCACCTGTTCAGGCTGATCCACTCGCAAAAACGGGTACTCTGTGCGATCGACGGGACGCTCGGCGGGACGGTCAGCTACCTCTGGCTAGCTCAGTCGACCGGATCGTTAGTTCAGCAGTTAATGCTGGTGTTCTTCGGCGGCCTGCTCGGTGCAGCCTTCGGCGTCCTCAACTGGGAAGTCGTCTCCAAGCGGTTGCTGCATCTGACAGCCGACCCTTCCTGAACGAATCATGCCGGCCCTCTGGTGGCCAACCGACGAAGAGAACCTCTCCGGCGGTCCGCAAACGGGCCGCTTTTCTTTTTATAAATTTCATCAGTTTTGGGAAATCATCGTGGCAGGTCCGGGGTGACAGAAACGGAGGTGGGTACCCAGAAGCAAGAAAAATCGGACTCTGGATCCCGGATACCACTCGTTACACTCGCGGTTCCGGAATGACAAATGGAGTAATGTCGTCCCGGCCTTTGAGCCGGGACCCAGAAGTAAAAAGATCGGATCGGTGATCGATTGCCTCCGAGATTGCTGTATCAAAATCGTCCCGCAGGATAGATCGGGATCGTGGATCCCGGCTCAAGGTCGAGCCGCAGGAGAGGCCTTAACTTCTTCAGGCCTATATGACGAGACCGGTGAGGCGATGGTTCGTTCGTTCGTCCGTTCGTCCGACCGGACCCGCCGAGTTGCTGAGATGACAAAACCTAAAATAGAGGGATCTGACCTAGTCAAAACCCATCGGTCACGCTATCCTGCCTCTCTATGATCGATTCAGTCATCATCCATACCGACGAAATTGCGCTCAAGGGCAATAACCGGACCCTGTTCGAGCGTCAGCTCCGGGACAACGCCCGCCGTCGGCTGGGCGAATTTCCTGACCTCAAGATCGGTTTTCGCAAGGGACTGATGCTGCTGCAGTCGGACCGCGACCTGACTCCCGAGATCAACCGGCTCCGGACCGCACTGTCCGAGGTGTTCGGTATCAGCAACTTCACCTTCGCCCAGAGCTGCCCTCGTCAAATCGAAGAAATCTCCCGCATGGCCGCCCAGCTGATGACCGCCAAGTCCGGCTCGTTTCGCGTCACGGCCAAACGGGCCGACAAGTCGTTCCCGCTCAATTCGGTCGAGACCGCCGGGACGGTCGGTGCCGGAGTACTGGGGGCGAACCCCGCACTGCACGTTGACCTTTCCGATCCTGACCATACCGTCTTCGTCGAGATCAATGTCGACGGGGCGTTTGTGGCGACCGACCGACAGCCGGGTCCGGGCGGACTGCCAACCGGTACGACGGGCACCATGGTCGTACTGCTTTCCGGCGGTATCGACTCGCCGGTTGCGGCCTGGAAACTGATGCGTCGCGGCTGCCGAACGATATTCGTCCACTTCCACAGCTACCCGCACGTCGGACGCGAGTCCATCGACAAGGTCCGGCGGCTGGCCGAGTCGCTCGATCGCTTTCAGGGACGCTCTATCCTATATACAGTGTCGATCGCCGAAGCGCAGCGCGAGATCACGGCCAAGACCGACCAGGCATTAAGGATCATCATGTACCGTCGTCTGATGATGCGGCTGGCCGAACGGCTGGCCATTAGTGAAGGCGCGCTCGGCCTGGTGACCGGCGACAGTCTGGGACAGGTCGCCTCGCAGACGCCAGAGAATCTCCTGACCGTGAGTGCCGCCGCGAAGCTGCCGATCTACCGGCCGCTCATCGGCGAGGACAAGCGCGACATCGTGGATCTGGCCCGCGCCATCGGCACCTATGCCGTTTCGATCGAACCGCACGACGACTGCTGCTCGCTGTTCGTGCCCGACCATCCCGAACTGCGCTCCACTCCGGAGCAGGCCGCAGCCGAGGAGGCCAAGCTCGACTACACCCGCCTGATCGAGACTGCATTGGCTCAGACGGAACGTGAGACGTTGGGCCGGCAAACAGGTACAATGTCCTAAGATATGTCGGGAATCTTTTACGTCATCGCCACACCGATCGGCAACCTCGGGGACGTTACCCTGAGGGCACTTGAGATTCTGAGGAAAGTCGACATCCTCTTTTGCGAGGACACGCGGGTGACACGGCGACTGCTCGACAGGCATGAGATCGAGGTCGTTATCGAGAGCTATCGTGAGCAAGTGCACGGCCGGAAGCTAGGCCGCATCTTGGAGTTGCTGCGTGAGGGTAGGGAAGTGGGGCTGGTGAGCGACGCCGGAACGCCGGGAATCAGCGATCCGGGTTCGCTGCTGATTCGCGACCTCCTGATTGAGGAGCCGGAGCTCAGGATTATTCCGATCCCCGGACCGAGTGCGGCCTTGGCGGCGGTATCGGTCGCCGGCTTCCCATCGTCCGCCTTCACCTTCCTCGGCTTTCCGCCGCACAAGAAGGGACGCGGGGCGTTCTTCAGGATGGCGCTCGAGAGTCCGCATCCGACCGTGGTCTACGAGTCGCCGCACCGCATCGGTAAGGCGCTGGAGTCGATCGGCGAGCTCGACCCGGAGCGCCGGATCTGCGTCCTCAGGGAACTGACCAAAATCCACGAGACAGCCTACCGCGGGACGGCGGCCGAAGCCGCGGCCCGACTGGCGCAAGGCAGCGCCAAAGGAGAATTCGTCATCGTCATCGAAGGAAAGAAATGACCATATGGGAAAATACTACATCACCACGACCTTACCCTACGTCAACGCCGAGCCGCACATCGGTTTTGCCCTGGAGATAATCCAGGCCGACGCATTGGCGCGCTGGCGACGACTCTTGGGTGACGAGGTTATCTTCAACACCGGTACGGATGAGCACGGGCAGAAGATTTACCTCAAGGCGCAGGAGGCAGGACTCGACCCGAAGGAGTACTGCGACGGCTTTGCGGCCAAGTTCGACGGACTGAAAGAGTCGCTCAACTTGACCTACACCAACTTCATCCGCACGACCGATGAGCGTCACGTCGCTGCAGCCCAGGAATTCTGGCGTCGTTGTGCCGCGTCCGGCGACATCTACAAGGCGCACTATCAGAACAAGTACTGCGTCGGCTGCGAGCTGGAGAAGACCGACTCCGAACTGGAGGACGGACACTGTCCGGTGCATCCCAATCTAGAGATAGAGCTGCGCGACGAGGAGAACTACTTCTTCCGCTGGTCGAACTACGCCGACCGACTGCTTGAGCGCTACGCCGGCCAGCCGGACTTCGTGATGCCGACGTCGCGGTTCAAAGAGATCACTTCGTTCGTGCGCGGTGGACTTCAGGACTTCAGCATCTCGCGCCTCAGAGCCAAGATGCCGTGGGGCATAGCGGTGCCGGACGATGACGAGCATGTCATGTACGTCTGGTTCGATGCGCTGGTCAACTATATTGCAACCTTAGGCTGGCCCGAGGATCAGGCGAGCTTTGGGGCCTTCTGGCCCGGCGTGCAGGTCGCGGGCAAGGACAATCTGCGCCAGCAGTCGGCCATGTGGCAGGCCATGCTGCTGTCGGCCGGACTGCCGATGTCGCGGCAGGTGTTCATTCACGGCTTCATCACTGCGGACGGTCAGAAGATGTCCAAGTCGCTCGGCAACGTAGTCAATCCCTACGACCTGGTGGAGAGATACGGCACCGACGCGGTCCGCTACTTTCTGCTCGGCGGCCTGTCGTCGTACGAGGACGGGGATTTTTCCGTCCGCACTCTCGAGGAGACCTACACCTCCAAGCTGGTGAACGGTATAGGCAACCTGACGGCTCGGACCGCGACTATGGTCGAAAAGTACTGTGACGGCCGGGTTCCGGCGCGGCAGCCGGACCGGTTCGATACCCCGGCCTTCTGGTCAGCCTACGAAAGTGCACTTACCTCCTTCCGTTTCGACGAGGCAATTCGAACAGTCGAACGCTACGTGACTTCGGTTAACCAGGCGATCGACACTGAGGCGCCGTTCAAGAAAGCCAAGGAAGGGATCGACGTGTCGCCGTTCATGTACCAGATCGCTGAGGCATTACGTCAGATCGGATTGGCCTTGCTGCCGATCGTACCGAACGCCGCCGAGAAAATTTTGACCCAGCTGTCGATCGATGTCGCCGCAGCCCGACTACCCGAAGGCTGCAAGTGGGGCGGACTCGAACCAGGTACCAAGGTGAGCAAGGACGAGATACTCTTCCCGCGCCTCTCCGCCTGACGCGCACGGGCGGAAAATGCTACAATGGGGCCGAGAGGGTGCCTCGCGCACCCAACACGACGTAAGTCCCATCATTCAAAAAACATGAACGTCATCGACCTGATAGCGCTAATCGTCCTGGGCGGTTTCGTCCTGTACGGTCTGTGGTTCGGCATCATCCATATGGCCGGCTCGCTGATCGGCTTCGTGGCCGGAGCCTTCATCGCCGGCCGACTCTACGAACAGGTCAGCGGAGTGCTCGCTCCGTTCATCGGCGGCAACCAGAACCTGGCCGACATCATCTCCTTTTTCGTCCTGTTCCTGCTGATCACCCGGCTGGTCGCCCTGCTGTTCAGTCTGCTGGAGAAGATCTTCAACGTCGTTGCCGTCCTGCCGTTCCTCAAGACTTTCAACCGGCTGTTGGGCGCGCTTTTCGGTCTGATCGAAGGGACACTGGTTTTGGGTCTGGCGGTCTACTTTGCCGGACGGTTTCCGTTCTTTGACGGCTTTGGACCGTTGCTAGATGAGTCAATCCTGGCCGACGCACTGAACCTGATCGGTCTGGCCGTCTCGCCGCTCCTGCCGCAGGCCGTTCAGATACTGCACTCGGTGCTATAGCTCGGCTTCATCTTTTTCATCATGGAAACGCATCGCCTGATCGACACTCACGCTCACCTGGATGACCCGATCTTCGACCGGGATCTTGAGACTGTAGTCGATCACGCCCGGCACGAGAACGTCTCGGTCGTGACTCTGGGTTGCGACTACGTTTCCTCGACGCTGGCGGTGGGCATCGCCGAACGGCACGAGGGCGTCTACGCTGCGGTCGGTCTGCATCCGTCGAAGGTGACAGGCGACCAGATCGCCGACGACAAGCTGATCGACTTCGGAGCCTATCGTCATCTGGCCAGCCGACCCAAGGCGGTGGCCATCGGTGAGACCGGACTGGACTATCACGACCTGCCTACCGGACGGCGTGGCGGTGCGGAAATCGAACTGGCTGAACGCATCAAGCGAAATCAGGTCCGCACTTTTGGCCTGTTTCTCCAGCTGTCGCGCGAACTTCGACTGCCGCTGCTGCTGCACTGTCGGGACGCGCATGACGAGATGCTGAAGCTGCTCGCCGACTGGGACCAAGCCACCAAAGGTTTCGACTCGCGAGGCGTAGTGCACTGTTTCTCCGGAACCTGGAAGCAGGCCCGCAAATACTTCAGTCTCGGTTTCATGATCTCGGTTACCGGCATCATCACGCACGGCGGCTATCAAAGCGAACTGCTAAAGAAGGCACCGCTGTCCAACTTGCTGGCGGAGAGCGACTGTCCCTTTCAGACCCCGACTCCCTGGAGCCAACGGCGAAGCGAGCCGGCCTTCGTACGTCAGGTGGCGGCCAACATCGCCAGCCTGCGCCGCCTGCCGGTCGCCGAGGTGGAGAAGCAACTGTCGACCAATGCCCATAGGATCTTCAGGCGCATCGGTCCGTAAGTCCGACTGTCCTAATCGAGAACGGTTTGCGATCTGGTTGCTTCAGCCGGATTTTTTGTTGTAAGTTACGTACTCGTGACTTGACCTAAAACGCCAATCTCATGGACACTGCTGAACTGCAACTTATCGATGCACACTGCCACGTCAACTTCAGCGCCTACCGCGACGAACTTGATGATGTCATAGAGCGGGCGACCGATGACCATATTGGATTGGTCGTCGTCGGTTCGCAATCCTCGACCAGCCGCCGGGCGGTCGAATGCGCTGAGCGCTACGACAATGTCTGGGCAGTAATCGGACTGCATCCTCTCCATCTCTTCGAACAGGAAGTCGACGAAAGCGAGGAAAAGGGCGGCGAGCTGGTCCACTTCCGCAGTCGAGCCGAGGTCTTCGATCCGAACTTCTACGGCTCACTGATCGACCGAAGTCCAAAGGTGGTCGGGATAGGGGAGTGCGGTCTTGATTTCTATCACGTCCCGACCGACATCGATCCGTTGGTCTTTCGGTCCAGGCAGGAGGAACTGTTCCGTCTTCAGGTCGACCTGGCTTTCGAACGCGGATTGGCGCTCATGATCCACACCCGCAACGCGGCCGACGGTTCGACCGACGTGCACGGGGACGTCCTGAGGATTCTGAACGACTGCCGGACGGACGGACGGATGCCGCGCGGCGACGTACACTGCTTTTCCGGTACGACCGCCGAGGCGGAGTCGTATCTGGATCTCGGCCTATACCTGTCGTTTACCGGCAACGTGACCTACAAGCCGCGCAAGGTGTCGCCGAACTCGGAGGAGACGCTTCATGACGTGATTCGCTCCGTACCGCTCGAACGGATGATCGTCGAGACCGACGCTCCTTACCTGACTCCGGTTCCGCATCGCGGAGAGAAGAACGAACCGGCCTACGTGCGCTTCGTGGCGGACAAGATCGCCGAGATCAAGGGGTTGGAGCCGGACGAGGTCTACCGTCGGACGCTCAAGAACACGCGGGACCTGTTCGTGATCTGACTGCCGATTCGGTTGCCCGACCGCTCCGAAAGCCGTATATTGTTCGCTGTATGCAAGGCTGTCTGGGAACGCTAACTTTTCGCAAAAGCTACCTAAAGACCAACGACCGTTTGGAAAATCGCCCGCTGCGCCGACGTTTTTTGCGCTATGACCTGGAGGTCGTGGAGTCAGGCCTGGAGCTGGTCGATCGATACGAAGAGCATGATACGTCGTCCGGACAATACGTGGTCAGGGAGTCTCGAACTGAGCTCGACATGCCGACGGACAAGTTGCGGAATCGCCTGGTTTCGGACTCACGGTCACGTCAGCTGATGGCCGCCATGCTGTCGGATCTCAGGAGGGAGATAGACCGGAACGGCTTGAAGATCTTCCTCGATCCGCAGGCCGACGGTACGCTGCGACCGAAGTGGCGCTATCGCTGCCGGGGACGGTGGCAGACTGACCAGATCGCCGTTTAGGAGGAGGCAGAGACGAACGATCCCTATCTCGGCGACCCGGACGTCATGCCAGTCGCGTTGTTGGAGCTGGCTGTTCGGGACGTCCGCTACTATCGGACTGCCGCCTGGTGCGCCTGGTTCGGACGCAAGATGCAGCGCAAGAGGGAACTGGTGATACTCGGAGCGGCAGCCAAGGAGGTAGCCTGATCGGATCGCGGCTTTTCGGCCGTCAAGACGGTAGGTCCGGCTTCTGTTCCCTAACCGCATGAAAAACCGGCTTGACTGTTGATCTTCCATAGCCTAAAATTGTCGCGCCATTCCGTCATTACGGCACGGCGTTTCTCTTTTTCCCGAACCTGACGTCATGTCCACCCCGGATCAGGACAGAAGATACATCCAGCTGGGCCTGCGCATCGTGGGCGAGTTCGGCGCCATCATCGCGGTACCGGTGGTCCTGCTGACCATACTGGGCCGGCACGCGGACTCGCGCTACGGTACGGCACCTGCCGGCCTGATCGCCGGCTTTGTTCTGGCGGCCCTGTTCTCCGGCGTGAGCATCTACCGCCGAGCCAAGCGATTCGGACGCGAATACCAGGCCATCGACGCCGACCCTACGACACCGCAGACCGAAGGGGAAAAAGGGAAGCCGGAACGTACGATCAAGCCGTAGACTTTCATCTGACCACAATACTACTCACACTGTAGAATATGGCCGTACCAGTTCCAGCCGAGGAGCTATTCCTGATCGGAAACCTGCCGGTGACCAATTCGATGGTCAACGCCTGGGTCGCGATCGCCGGCTTTGTCGTGCTGGCCTGGCTGCTGAGGCGGCCTAAGAGCGGCGCACCGCGCGGCATCCAGAATGCCGTCGAGGCGCTCTTCGATTTCATGCTCGGCTTCATGGACCAGGTGACCGGCGATCGTGCCAAGTCGCGGCGGTTCTTTCCCGTAGTCGGTACCCTTTTTCTTTTCATACTGCTCTCAAACTGGATGGGGCTGCTGCCAGGAGTCGGCACGTTCGGACTGAACGCCGAGCACGGCGGCCACCTGATACCGATCTTCCGTCCCGCAACCAGCGACCTCAACATGACCCTGGCCATGGGCATCGCCGCAGTGGTCATGTCGCACGTTTTCGGGATCGTCCACCTCGGCTTTTTCCGTCATTGGAACAAGTTCATCCAGCTCGGAACCTTCTGGAAGGCACTGACCGGATTTCGCCACAGGTCCCCGGCCGACTACCTGGTCGGAATCTTCGTTGCCCTCATCGAGCTTGGCGTCGGCCTGATCGAACTGGTCTCCGAGGTGGCCAAGATGGTCTCTCTTTCGCTTCGTCTCTTCGGCAACATCTTCGCCGGCGAGGTGCTCATCCACGTAATCTCCTCACTTGTCGCCTTCCTCATTCCGGTGCCGTTCATGTTTTTGGAGATCATCGTCGGAATGGTTCAGGCGCTGGTCTTCTCCCTGCTGACCCTCGTCTACCTGACGATTGCGACCTCGGAGCCTCATGGTGAGGAGAAGGAAAGCCATGACCGCAAGTCCCACGACGAGCTGGTGCCGACCGAGATTTCGACCGTCGCCGCTCAGATTTGAGGCTAGAGGCGGCTACCTGTCCGATCGCGTGTCGGGTCGCCGGTCCTAACCTTAACCGCTTTTCGCCCAGGTCGACGTTAAAACCCCAATCCCCGTCGAACCGCCAAGTGAAGAGCAAAACGATATGGAGACAGAAATCGTCAAGGAAGTAGCTAATACCGCCGCCTACGCCGGGTTCCTGTCGGATCCGGAGAGTGTCAGAATCTTCGTCAAGGGCTTCACCATGGCCATCGGCGGCGTGATGCCGGCGTTCGCCATCGGCAAGCTCGTGGCCAAGGCCATGGAGGCCATCGGACGCAACCCGGAATCGGCAGGCAAGCTGTTCGTTCCGATGCTCCTGGGCGCGGCCTTCGCCGAGGCCATCGCCATCTACTCGTTGGTCGTGGTCTTTACGCTCTAGTCGAACACGGTCCGGTTCCTGGTGCGGACAAGACACCAGGGCTGGCGCCTGCCAATTGGCCGCGGCCGAGGGCAGACGTTAGCGGAGGTAACTACACATCCCATCCGATAAATTCCACGCCTATGGATCCAGCGGAAGCGCAACATGTCGTCGAAGGGGTCGGCGTCGCAGCCACTCTCGGCCTGAACTGGAAACTTTTTCTCGCTCAGCTCGTCAACTTCGGGCTGGTTTTGCTCGTGGTCTGGCGGTTCGTCTACCGGCCGCTCATGAAGGTCATGGACGAGCGCTCGGGCAAGATCGAGCGTGGCCTCAAGGACGCGGAGGAGTCGAAGGCGCTGCGCGAACTGGCCGACATCGAGAAGCAAAAGCTGATCGTCGAGGCGCGCCGGCAGGCCAAGGAGATCATGGAGACGACCGAGGCTGACGCCAAGAGCCGGCAGGAAGAGGTGGCGGTCAAAACTCGCACCGAAGTGGAGCGGATAGTGACCGACGGGAAGCGCCGCCTACGGGACGAGCAGGAGGCCATGCTGAAGGAGGCTAAGGCGGAGATTTCCGGACTGGTGATCGCGGCCACAGAAAAGATACTGCGCGAGAAGATCGACCCGAAAAGGGACCTGAAGCTGATCGAGACGGCGATCAGGTCGGCCGAGGATCGAGCCTAGCCGGCCATTTTTATGATCTACACGTCGAAGGAATACGCCGAGGCCCTCTACTCCGGGCTGCGGGACCTGAAAGACAAGGAGGCTGCGGCGGCAGTCGGTCGGTTCGTAGTCAAGATGGAGGAGCGCGGGCTGATCGCCCTGCTGCCCTCGGTCCTGCGTGAGCTGCCGGCGGTGGCCAAACGACTGGACAGCATCGAGGACGTGACCGTCGAGACGGCCCATGAGCTAGATCCGGAGCTCGCCAAAAGAGCTGTCGGACTGATCTGCACGGACGAGAACCGGACCGAAATCACGATGCGCGTCAATCCGGAACTGCTCGGCGGCATCCGCATCCGCGGCCGCGACACGGTCTATGATGCCTCACTCAAAAGCCACCTGGTGGCGCTGAAGGAAATGTTCGTCCGGTCGTCCTGAGGACGGCTATCCATCTCATAAAAGACACCGCTTATGGCATCAAAAGATTTCATCATCGAATCGCTAAAGAAGGAGATCGGGCAGCTTGACATCGAGGCCAAGGTCCGGAAGGTCGGCACCGTAGTCGAGGTCGCGGACGGCATCGCCCGCATGACCGGACTTTCCGAGTGCCTGTCCATGGAGATGCTCGAGTTCTCGGACGGCACCTTCGGCGTGGCCTTGAACCTAGAGAAGGAGACGGTCGGGGCCATGATCCTGGGCGATTGCACCCATATTAAAGAAGGGGACGAGGTCAGGACTACAGGTCGGGTGCTGTCGATTCCGGTCTCCGAAGGCATCGTCGGTCGGGTGATCGACCCGCTGGGACGGCCTCTCGACGGCCGTGGTCCGATCGCCGAGGGCCGACAGATGCCGATCGAGAAGATCGCGCCGGGCGTCATCACCCGCAAGTCGGTAAGCGTGCCTCTGCAGACCGGACTCAAGGCCATCGACGCCATGATCCCGATCGGCCGCGGACAGCGCGAGCTGATCATCGGCGACCGGCAGACCGGCAAGACGGCCGTGGCCATCGACGCCATCATCAACCAGAAGGACACTGGCGTGGTCTGCATCTACGTCGCCATCGGACAGAAGGAGTCGAAGGTAGCCAAGATGGTAGCCAAGCTAGAGGAGGCCGGCGCCATGGCCAACACCATCGTAGTCGTGGCCGGAGCCTCGGATCCGGCCTCACTTTCGTTTCTGGCGCCTTATGCCGGGACGGCCATCGGCGAGTACTTCATGGACCAGGGCAAGGACGCGCTGGTCGTGCATGATGACCTGTCCAAGCATGCCTGGGCCTATCGTGAAGTTTCGCTGCTGCTGCGACGCCCACCTGGCCGCGAGGCCTATCCCGGCGATGTCTTCTATCTGCACTCGCGTCTTTTGGAACGTTCGGCTCGGCTGAACGAGGACAACGGCGGCGGCTCGCTGACCGCACTGCCGATCATCGAGACTCAGGCCGGCGACGTCTCGGCCTACATCCCCACCAACGTCATCTCGATTACCGACGGTCAGATCTACCTGGAGCCGGACCTTTTCTATCGCGGCATCCGGCCGGCGCTGAACATCGGCATTTCCGTCTCGCGTGTCGGATCGGCGGCCCAAGTCAAGGCCATGAAGAAGGTGGCCGGACGGCTGCGCCTGGACATGGCACAGTTCCGCGAGCTGGAGGCTTTCGCCCAGTTCGCGAGCGACTTGGACGAGTCCACTCGCAAGCAGATCTCGCGCGGCAAACGCGCAGTCGAGGTGCTGAAGCAGGACCAGTACGAGACCATGACAGTAGCCCAGCAGGTGGCCATCCTCTTTGCCGTCACCCGCGGTCATCTGGACGACGTCAAGACCGACCGTGTCAGGGAATGGGAGAGCGGTTTTCACCGCTATCTGGAAGGCAGTCGTCGTGACGTGCTGACCGCCATCGAGGAGACCGGCGACCTCAGCGAGGACATCGAGGCTAAACTTGTGGAGGCCATCGCTGAGTTTAAGAAGACGGTGACGGTCGAAGCCTAGTCGTATGGCGATTTCGACAAGACTGATCCGCCGGCGCATCAAGTCGGTCACCAGCACCCGCAAGATCACCAAGGCGATGGAGCTGGTTGCTGCCTCCAAGATGCGCCGGGCCGTCAGTTCGGTGCTGGCCTCCCGGCCCTACGCCGAAGCGGTCTGGACCGCCATCAGGGAGATGGCCAAGGTAACGGACGCCGGACTTCATCCGCTGCTCTCGACCAAGCCGGATGCCGAGCGGGTACTGGTCGTACTTTTCACCTCGGAGCGCGGACTGTGCGGCGGATTCAACTCCCAGCTGCTGCGCCAGGTGAACCATTTCACCGGGAAGCTACCGGAGGGACTGCCGGTGGACTTCGTGACCGTCGGACGCAAGGGTCAGGTCGCCATCCAAAGGCAGGGCCTCAGTCTGGTAGCCGTATTCAACGAATTGGCGAGCCATCCGACGGTAGACGAGATGAGGCCAATCGCCGACCTGGCTGTCGGAGACTTCGTCGCTGGCAAGTATCGGGCCGTTTATCTGGCCTTCACCGACTACGTCTCGGCCCTGGTGCAGAAGCCGAGAGTCAGCCAGCTGCTGCCCGTCTCCAGAATCGAAGGTCTGGGGGAGGTCGGCGAGGCACTGACGCAGGGTCGGGCCGCAGAAAAGGACGGGCTTGACGTTACCGACTCCGGCCATGAGTACCTGTTCGAGCCGTCGCCCAGCGAGGTCCTTGATGTCATGCTGCCGCGCCTGATCGAGTCACAGGTCTACCAGGCCCTGCTCGAGTCATCGGCGTCGGAGCACTCGGCCCGAATGCTGGCCATGCGCACCGCGTCGGATTCGGCCGAGGAGATGATCGACAGCCTGACCCTAAGCTATAACCAGACCCGACAGGCCGGCATTACCGCGGAGATCGCGGAAATCTCCTCCGGCAAGGCCGCGCTCGAAAAGAGCCGCTAGCGGCGACTAACCGTTTTCTAAATATGGAAGGAAAAATCGCACAAATCATCGGACCGGTGGTGGACGTCGAATTCGAAGACGAACTGCCGGAGATCCTGAATGCCCTGGTCGTAGAGCGGAAGGGGGAGAGCGACCTGATTCTCGAAGTGCAGCAGCATCTGGGAGGACATACGGTGCGTACCGTAGCCATGTCGTCGACCGACGGACTGCCGCGCGGACTGGCGGTAAGGGACACTGGCGCGCCGATTACCGTCCCGGTCGGCAAGGAGACGCTGGGACGCATGTTCTCGGTCACCGGCCAGGTCATTGACGGACTGCCGGACATCGAGGTCAAGGCGACCTATCCGATCCACCGGCCGGCCCCCGATTTCGACGAGCAGTCTACCAAGGCCGAGGTCTTCGAGACCGGCATCAAGGTCATCGACCTGATCTGCCCATTCATGAAGGGCGGCAAGGTCGGACTGTTCGGCGGCGCGGGCGTGGGCAAGACCGTTATCGTCATGGAGTTGATCCGCAGCATCGCCCAGGAGCACGGCGGCTTCTCGGTCTTCGCCGGAGTCGGCGAGCGCACCCGCGAGGGCAACGACCTCTACCACGAGATGAAGGAGTCGGGTGTGCTGGGCAAGACCACGCTGGTCTTCGGCCAGATGAACGAACCGCCGGGAGCCCGGGCCCGGGTCGCCCTGACCGGCCTGACCATGGCCGAGTACTTCCGCGACGAGGGCGGGCAGGACGTACTGCTCTTCATCGACAACATCTTCCGTTTCACCCAGGCTGGTGCCGAGGTATCGGCACTGCTGGGGCGTATCCCCTCGGCCGTGGGCTACCAGCCGACTTTGGCCACCGAGATGGGCGCCATGCAGGAACGCATCACCTCCACTAAAAAGGGCTCGATCACTTCGGTGCAGGCGGTCTATGTGCCGGCCGACGACCTGACCGACCCGGCCCCGGCGACCACTTTCGCTCACCTCGACTCGACGGTAGTGCTGACCCGGTCGCTGGCCGAGCTGGGCATCTATCCGGCAGTCGATCCGCTCGACTCATCGTCGCAGGTATTGGATCCGAAACTGGTCGGCGACGAGCACTATCAGATCGCCATCGGCGTGCAGCGCGTGCTGCAGAAGTACAAGGATCTCCAAGACATCATCGCCATCCTCGGCATGGAGGAACTTTCGGCCGAGGACCGTCTGACCGTGTCGCGGGCGCGCAAGATCCAAAAATTCCTGTCCCAGCCGTTCTTCGTCGCCGAGACGTTCACAGGCTTCGACGGTAAGTATGTGCCGCTGTCGGAGACCATTCGCGGCTTTAAGGAGATTCTGGACGGCCAGCACGACGACAAGCCGGAACAGGCCTTCTATATGAAAGGCGGCATAGACGAGGTCGTCGCGGCCGCCGCCGAAAAGACGGAGAAGTAGGTCCGTCGCTGCGGTTTACCGAATTAGCCTATGGCCAAGCAGCTAAAATTCGAGCTCACCACTCCGGAGCGGGTAGTTGAGGATCGGCCGGCCGAGTCCGTCACCCTGCCGACGCAGGAGGGGGAAATCACCGTCCTGCCGGGCCACATTCCGCTGGTGGCCACGCTGAAGTCCGGCATGATCACCCTGCGCCACGGCGTCGACGAGACCTTCTTGGCCGTTTCGGGCGGCTTCGTCGAGGTGCGCCCCGACGGTCGGGTTATCGTCCTGGCCGACACGGCCGATCGGGCCGAGGAGCTCGACCTGGGAAAGATCGAGGAGGCTCGGGAACGTGCCCGCCTAGCTCTAGAGGAGAAACGAGGTTTGGATGAAGTGTCGAGTGCAGCCGCCTTCGCCGCCCTAGAGCGCGAGCTGGCGCGTGAACGTACTGCCAGAAGGTATCGCGACCTCAGGAAGCGACCAGTCTCCCAATAGCCCTACACGAATCGGTTCGAGGCCGTCCGTTTTCGGACGGCCTTTTGCGTTCTGCAACGTCGACTCGAGTAAGGCGGTTATAAACTAAGACAGTTGCCGATAGTTGTTTCGGATTCCTTGTATTCCCGAATTTTTTGTCCGGGTATTCATTGTTTGCGGCCAAACGGATAAAATAAAGCCCGCTATCGAACGGCAAGACGGAATGCCATACCATTGATCTATCAATTAATTCTCTCAGGAGAAATGTCAATGACTAGCGCCGAAAACGAGGAAAACATCGACGTCGGCGAGTTGCTCGACGGTCTTAACGATCGTCAGCTTCAGGCCGTGACTCACGGCGACGGGCCGCAGATCATCGTGGCCGGAGCCGGCACCGGCAAGACCATGGTGGTGACCCGGCGGGTCGCCTGGCTAGTGGCGACCGGACGGGCCAAACCGGACCAGGTGTTGGCCCTGACCTTTACCGACAAGTCGGCCGAAGAGATGGAGGAACGGGTCGACAGGCTCATGCCGATGGGCTATGTGGATCTCTGGATCTCGACCTTCCATTCATTCTGTCAGCGCATCCTCCAGGAGTACGGACTGCAGATCGGACTGCCGAACGATTTTCGACTGCTGAACGAGATCGACCAGTATCTGCTGGTCCGTGGCAGCTTCGACCGGTTCGACCTGGACTACTACCGGCCGGCCGGCAATCCGACCAAGTTCGTTCAGGCCCTGCTGAAGCACTTCTCCCGCGCCAAGGACGAGGCGGTGACGCCGGACGAGTACCTGGAGTATGCGAAAAGTGTGGCGCTGGACAAGGACCGCTCCGGCAGCGCGGACACGGACGAGGCTTCACGTCTACAGGAGCAGGCCAACGCCTACCACGCTTACCAACAGCTGCTGCTCGAGCGCGGCGACCTTGATTTCGGCGACCTCAACATGTACGTATTGGAGCTGCTGAAAAAGCGGCCGTCCGTACTCAAGGAGCTGCGAGAGCGCTTTCGCTACATCATCATCGACGAGTTCCAGGACACTAACTGGGCGCAATATGAGCTGGTGAAAGCCTTGGCCGGAGATATCAAGAACGTCACGGTCGTGGGCGACGACGACCAGTCAATCTACAAGTTTCGGGGTGCGTCCATCTCCAACATTCTCCAGTTTAAGGACGACTTCCCGGGGTCGCGGGAGGTGGTCCTGAACGTCAACTACCGTTCGCTGCAGGAGATCCTGGACATCTCCTACCGTTTCATTCAAGGCAACAACCCCAATCGTCTGGAGATCCGGTTGGCCGGTCCGAATGGGCAGGGCCTGTCCAAACGACTGACTGCATACCGGCCGGGTCAGGCTCGGGTGGCCCACCTGCATTACGCCACGCTCCGGGACGAAGTCCGCGAGACGATGCAGGTCATCTCCGAAATCAAGGGCAGCTCGGTCGAGCATACCTGGAGCGACTTTGCGATCCTGGTCCGTTCGCACAGTCAGGCTGACCCGTTCGCCGCCGAACTGCAGCGCCGCGGCATTCCGTTCCAGTACCTGGCGCTCAAGGGTCTTTACGCCAAGCCGGTGGTGCTCGACTGTATTGCCTACCTGAAGCTGCTCGACAACTACCATGAAAGCTCGGCGCTGTATCGCGTCCTGGTCTGTCCGCCGTACTCGCTGCCCGGACCGGACCTGATCGAGCTGACCCACACTGCCGACCGGCTGAAGGGGGAGTCGCTCTACGAAGTCATTAGGCGGCGACACGAGCTGACGGCTATCTCGTCCGAGGGTCAGACGGTACTCGACCGTCTGATGGGGCATCTCTCCGAACACACCGACATCGTCCGACGGCAGGGAGTTAGGGAGGCGGCCGTACGCTGGCTTTATGACTCGGGCTACGTCGATCACCTCAAGGCCGCGGACACGGCCGAGAAGCACGAGAGTCTGGCCCTGCTGAAGCAGTTCCTAGACCGAATCAAACGCTATGAGGACACCCACGACGATCCGAACCTCAGGCATTTCATGCAGGAACTGGAGCTGGAGCGGGAAGGAGGCAATGCCGGCGCGCTGGCCTTCGACGTCAGTACCGGACCGGATATGGTACGGATCATGACCGTGCATTCCTCGAAGGGACTGGAATTCCCGTATGTCTTCGTGGTCAATCTGGTGGACCAGCGCTTCCCGACCAACCGTCGGGGAGGGGAAATCGAGCTGCCGGATGCGCTCACCAAGGAGATCGTCCCGGAGGGCGACATGCATCTTGAGGAGGAACGTCGGCTGTTCTATGTGGCCATGACCCGCGCCAAGGACGGTCTGTTTCTGACCTCGGCCGAGGACTACGGCGGCCGACGCAAGAAGAAGCCGTCCCGCTTCCTGTTCGAGCTGGGCTTCGACCGGACACCGATCGCACCCTCCATGGAACTGCTGGAGGAAATAAGACCGACCCCATCGGTCGACGCCAAGCCGCCGGACTACCGACCGCCCAGCTCCTTCAGCTTCTCCCAGCTCGAGGCCTATGACCGCTGTCCGCTTCAGTACAGGTTCGCGCACGTCCTGAGGCTGCCGGTCTTCGGCAAGGCGTCGATGAGCTTCGGCAAGACCATGCATGCCACACTGGAAAAGTTCATGAGCGAACTGGCGATCCGAGTCTCCGCGAAACAGCCCGGCCTGTTCGTCGACGGACCGAAAGATCCGATCAAGCCGTCCGATCTGCCGCTGACCCTAAAGGAGCTCCTTCAGACATACGAAGGCTGCTGGATCAACGACTGGTACAGGGACGACAAGGAGAGAGAGGATTTCCGCAGAAAGGGCCGCCAGATGCTGGAGCAGTTTTACGGCGATGTGACCGCAGAACGACCGGTTCCGTTTCTGCTCGAGCAGGACTTCCGTCTGAAGCTCGGAGGCTGCGTCTTCCGCGGCAAGATAGATCGGATCGACCTGCTGCCGGACGGCACGCACGAAATCGTCGACTACAAGACGGGGACTCCCAAGGAGAAGCTATCGAAGGACGACAAGCGCCAGCTGCTCCTGTACCAGCTGGCCGCCGGACGTGCCCTCGGACTCCGGCCGACCAAGCTCACCTTCCACTATCTCAAGGACAACTCCAGGCAGAGCTTCATCGGCGACGATGCCGATCTGGAGAAGTTGGAGGAGGAAATCGAGGCCACTCTCGAGGAGATAGTCTCCGGCAGCTTCCCTCCGAAGCCCAGTGCCATCAACTGTCGAAACTGCGACTTCGCCGGTATCTGCGAATTCAAGCTCAAGTCCTGAAGCCATGCCCTTCGAGAAACTGGACAACCTGATGGGCGGATCGCTTCGACGGGCCGGAGCCGCCGGCAAGGTCCGGGCAGCTGTCGTAGCCGACGCGACCTTGCTTACGGTAAGGGAAAGGTTCGGTTCGGCGACGAACGGACTGACCGTACGTCGATTCAGGGACGGCACCGTGGATCTGTCCTGCGGCACGTCAGTGCTGGCCGAGGAGGTCCGTCTGTCCGCGAACGAACTGATCAATGAGATCAACCTCCGTCTGGGGTCGGACGTCGTCAAGCGACTGGTGGCCGTGACTTGAGACGGAATGGTATGATGACCGTACCGAACCAGCTATGACCCTGCGCCAATATCTAATAATGATGGCCGTGGGAACGGCCCTGTCCTGGGGTGCCGTCGGACTGATGGTCACGATGATCGACCCGACCGTCTCACGTCCGGCCGTCTTCACGGTCTTCTACGTCAGCCTGCTTTTGGCCCTGGCCGGAACCTTTTCCCTGATCGGATTTGTCACCAGGGTGACCGCATTGGGCAAGGGGGGGCAACTTTCCAGACAGGTGGCTGTTTCCTTCCGTCAGGCCTTCATGCTGGCGCTGATCTTGGTCTTCGCGCTTTTCCTGAGGAGCCATGACGTACTGACCTGGTGGAACGCCCTACTCATCGTCGGAGCGGCCACCGCACTCGAGTCATTCTTCATCTCGGCCAGCAGTCGACCTTAAGGACCTACAAAACGGCCAGAAACCGCCCTAAAAACCGCCATTTTTGTTGTTGTGCTAAGATTGGGACCTGTGTATACTGGGCCTGCCTTTGTGAGGCGTTATCATTGATGAACAACAAAGATGTTCAAGAAATACCTAGGCAAATTTTCAAAGGATTTGGGCATCGATTTGGGCACCTCCAACACCCTAGTCTACTGCAAGGACAAGGGAATCGTGATCAACGAGCCGTCGGTCGTGGCCCTGAACACCAGAACCGGACAGATCGTAGCCGTTGGCCGGAACGCCAAGGACATGATCGGCAAGACGCCAGCCCACATCAGCACCGTCAAACCGTTGGTCTCGGGCATCATCTCCGATTTCGAGGTGACCGAGAAGATGCTCAAGTTCTTCATCGAACGTGTGCACCGCGACAGCTTCTTCTTCATGCCGCGTCCGCGAGTCGTCGTCAGCGTGCCGCTCGACCTGACCGAAGTGGAACGGAAGGCCGTCGAGGACGCCGCCCTCAACGCCGGCTCCCGTGAGGTCTACCTGGTCGAGGAACCGATGGCGGCGGCGATCGGTTCGCGTCTGCCGATCACCGAACCGGTCGGGAACATGGTAGTCGACATCGGAGGGGGTATGACGGAGATTGCGGTCATCTCTCTCGGTGGCGTAGTTACTTGGAGATCGCTGCGGGTAGCCGGGGACGAGATGACCAGAAACATCATCAAGTATGCGCGCGAGACCTTCAACCTGCTCCTGGGCGAACGGGTCGCCGAAGACATAAAGATCCGCGTCGGCACGGCGACCAAACCGGACGAGCCTCTGGAGATAGAGATGCGCGGTCGCGACATGATAACCGGGCTGCCAAAGGAAATCATCGTCAACGATGTCCAGATCCGGCAGGCGCTCAGCCGATCGGTCAAGACGATAGTCGACAGCGTCAAGGTTGCATTAGAGGCCACGCCGCCGGAGCTGGTCGCCGACATCTACGAGCGGGGGATCGTCATGACCGGCGGTGGCGCGCTCCTGCGCGGACTGGATTCGGTCGTCTCGAAGGCGGCTGAGGTTCCCGTCCGCATTACCGACGATCCGCTGACCTGTGTCGTCAGGGGTACCGGCATGCTTCTCGAGGACAGGAACCTCCTGCAGACCGTGGCCCTGCCTTCATCCCAGGAAACTCAAAAACAGGCCTACGCCGCCTTCAGGTAATGAAGGCCTTTCGTGTGAGTGCTTCGATCGACTGCGTCTCCTAAGAGACTGTCTGAAATCCCTGCCTTCCAAGAACGTTCGAAGCTCGTTCCTGGCGAAACGTCGAAGGCCGACAAGTCGTAAACGGTACCTACATCGATGAGACCAGTGGAGTCTGCAGTCGGAACGGTTCCCAATCGGTCCGGGAGGTAGGATCTTAGACAGGCTCTAAGGCCCCCACAGTATGATGCGACCTGAAAAAATACAGCGAGTCGCTGCCGTAGCTGTCCTTCTGGCGACGACTCTCGTTGCCCTCAGGCTCTTAGGTGTCCTGTCCGCACTGTCCGATGCTGGATTTTTTTTGCTGGACGGGATCGCCGTGCCTGTCCGTCGCGTCACGGCTTCGGTCTGGCCGACGGACGACGTCGCCAAGAGTTGCAGTGAGGAATTCGGGGAGATCGAAACGCTTAAGCTGGAAAATTCCCGCCTGAGAACTCTAGTGTCGGAGAACGCCGCCCTAAAGACCGCCCTGGACTTCAGGGACAGGGAATCGGGGCGTCTGGTCATGGCCAGAGTGCTCTCCCAATCCGTCGATCCCACCTTCTCCGGACTGATCATCGACGGTGGAAACGACATCGGCTTGTCCCCGGGTCAGCCGGTCCTGGTCGGCGACGGCATAATAATCGGCAAGATCCAGGATGTCTGGCGACAGTCGGCCTCCGTCCTGCTTTTCAGCGATTCGTTGAGCCGTCTGGCGGTGACCGTTCAGGGGGGCTCTGGCACATCAGGCGTGCTGGAAGGGGACCGCGGCATGAGTCTTACCATCTCCCTGATACCGCAAGCCGAACGGATAGCGCCGGGAGACATGGTCGTGACTTCGGGGCTGGAGCCGGGGATAAGAGCCGGCCTGATCGTCGGTATCGTCGAGAGAGTTCAGGGAAACGGCCAGGAGCCGTTCCAAACGGCTGTCGTAAGGCCCTTCGAAAGTGCTGCACGACCTGTTTTGGTCCAAGTAATGGTCTCCGACGGCACAATCGAGTCGATTACCGACGACCAAAAGTCGGAGTCGCCGTCAGCGTCAACCGCACAGCAATGAGGAAATCCATACTCGTGACGGCCCTGATTCTTGCCTTAGCACTGTTGCAGGCGACGATTCTGTCACTGCTGCCGACTCCCTTGGCTATCGTCAATCCGGCGCTGATGGTGATTACGGCTCTGTCCCTGTCGTTTCGTTTTCGGCTGGCCGTCCTGTCGGCTTTGGTTGCCGGACTTATCGGCGATTCACTGGTATCTCGTCAGGCCGGGGCCTGCACCTTTGCCATGTTGATTTCGGTGATGGTCGTATCGTTCCTGATCACCAGATTCGTCAGTCATAGGACCACTGTCTCCGTCGTCGGCACGAACGCCGTAGCCTTCATTACGCTCCAGACAATGACATTCACGGTCGAGGCGACCGCTCGGGCATTTTCCGGCGGTCCGTTTTTCCATCCGGCCACGGTCTTGGCTGCAGCCTGCGTCATGCTGGCTCTGCCGGTCCAGTGCTGTGTGGTACTGGTGGTACGGTGGCTGACTTCTTGGTTGGGCAACAGGTTCAGACGGCTGATCTTGGTCTCCTCTAGCCTCAGCAAGCTATGATGTTCGGCATGGGCAGCAGGCCAAAGGAGGATACGCCTATTTTTCCCGTAGGGATTGACGGACGTTGCGAATCAGCAGTAACCGACGACAGGCTACTTTTTGTCGATGATACCTTGGCCGACTGGGGAGGACGCAGTGCCCCCAAAAACGAGAAGAACCGACGTGTCAGCACTTCGATGGGAACGGAGGGGATCATTCCGGTATGGGCAGCCCTAGTGGTCGGACTGATCATCGTCCTAGTCAGGTGCGGACAGGTGCAGATCGTCGAACGCGTACGTTATGCGGCGTTGGCCGAGGGGAATCGCAGCCGCATCGAACGAATACCTCCCGAAAGGGGAGTCGTCTATGACCGCGACGGTCAGGTCCTTGTCCAGAACGTACCGAGGTTCACGGCGACGGTGATCCCCTCCGACTTGCCGACGGACGAGGCGGAGAGACGCCTAGTCTTCGGACAGCTGGCGGAGATCGTCGGACTGACCCCCCGCGACATCGAGGAAAGTCTGCTCAAGGGAGGCGGGCCGGATTCGGTACCGATTTCCATAGCCGAGGACATAAGCCACAGACAGGCCATAATGGTCGAAATCATGTCATCACGCTGGATCGGCGTCCAGCTCCTGCGCGGAACCAAGCGCGAATATCCGCTGGCAACGGAGATCCCCTCGATGTCGCATATCATCGGATTCGAAAGCGGAGTCACCGCCGAGGACGTCGAGTCGGGTGACTTCCTTCCCACCGACCGGATCGGCCGAACCGGACTCGAACGCAGCTACGAGACCGAACTGCGCGGCGAATACGGGCGAAGACGAGTCGAGGTCGATGCCTTGGGCCACCGCAAGACGACAATCGCGGAGGAACCAGGCACTTCCGGACAAAATCTGATACTGACCATCGACGCTGAACTACAGCAGACGGCCCAGGATGCGCTGCGACGGAAACTGGAGGAATTAGGTCTCAGCAGAGGCAGTGTTATCGTCATGCGCCCTGACGACGGCGAAATACTGGCTCTCGTCAGCTGGCCGGCCTATGACAACAACCTGTTCGCCGACGGAATCTCAGACAGGGACTATGCCGCGCTCTCCGAAGACAGCGATGCGCCGCTTTTTTCGCGGGCCATCAGCGCCTCACTGCCGTCCGGTTCGGTCTTCAAGCCGGTCATGGCAGCCGCAGCCTTAGCCGAAGGCATCGTCACGCCACGGACCACTTTCGTTTCAGTCGGAGGCTTCTACGTCGGACAGTGGTTCTTTCCGGACTGGAAGGCCGGCGGACACGGACTGACCAACCTGGCCAAGGCCCTGTCCGAATCGGTCAATACCTATTTCTACATTATCGGCGGCGGATACGACGGACGCGAGGGGCTGGGCACGGAACGTATTGTGCGATATGCCAAACTGTTCGGATTCGGCGCCACGACAGGTATCGACCTACCCGGAGAGGGAGCCGGCTTCCTTCCTACCGAGGAATGGAAGCTGGAAACCAAGGGTGAGCAGTGGTTCATAGGCGACACCTATCACCTCTCGATCGGTCAGGGTGACCTGCTGGTCACTCCTCTGCAGGTAGCGGTCATGACCGCGGCCTTTGCGAACGGAGGAAACCTGGTGCGTCCTCATGTCGTGAATGCCTTGGTTTCAGGAGACGGCCACCGCAGCTATCTACCTACGGAACCGGTCGCTCGACAGCTGGTATCGCCCGAAAATATCGCCGCAGTTCGAGAGGGGATGCGCGATTCGGTTCTTTATGGCAGTTCCCGCGGACTGTCTTTGCTGCCGGTTTCGTCCGCGGGAAAGACCGGAACCGCACAGTGGAGCAGCCAGCACGGCAACCACGCCTGGTTCACCTCCTTCGCACCCTATGACCGACCAGAGATCGTGGTCACCGTCATGATCGAGGAAGGCGGGGAGGGATCGAGCACGGCAGCGCCAGTGGCACGTGAGATACTGGAACGGTATTTCCTCAAAAAGACGGAGTAGAAACTGCCCGTGACTTTCCTCTCTTGGCTTGACACCCCAGTCGACCGACCGTATCCTCAAAGTTGTTTCCGGCCAGTCTAAAGGCAATAACGGGTATGCAGAATAAGACAGTCTACGTTTCCGAAGATGGGCTGCTCAGACTCAAAAAGGAGCTTGAGTTTCTGGACGGCACCAAACGGAAGGAGCTGGCCGAGCGAATCGGCAGGGCCAAGGAGATGGGAGATCTCAAGGAGAACTCCGAATACCACGACGCCAGGGACGAGATGAGCATGTTGATGGGACGCATTCGCCGCATCGAGGACCAGATCTCACGCTCCCGGGTCGTAGAGAAGGGCGACGGCATGACGGTCGGCATCGGCTCCAGCGTCAAACTCAAAGGTGACGACAAGGAAAAGTCAGTCATGGTAGTGGGCGCTACCGAAGCGGAACCGAACCGTGGAATCATCTCCAACGAATCGCCGCTGGGGCAAGAGTTAATCGGCAAGAAGGTCGGCGACAGCGTCACTGTGACGGTACCGGCCGGCAAACTGACCTATACGGTCATCGAAATCAGCTGACCAACAATCTTATGACGAGTTCGCCAAATGACGAGTCAGTCGTCCGGCTCGAAAAACTGCATCACCTGATCGAGAACGGCATCGACCCATACCCGTCCGGGTCCCAGCGAACGCACTTGATAGGCCAAGTCCTGGCCGATTTTGGGTCACTGGAGGAATCCGGCAAGCAGCTGACCGTGACTGGAAGGATCAGGGCCAAGCGCGGGCACGGAGGAGCCAGCTTCTTTGATCTAGAGGACGGCTCAAGCAGGATCCAAATACATTTGCGCCAAGACATAATCGGAGCCTCGACCTATGACTTGTTTGAGAGTGACTTCGATCTGGGCGATTTCGTTCAGGTGACCGGCAAGGCTTTCACGACCCGCCGCGGAGAAAAGAGTGTCGAGGGTCAAAAGGTGGTCATGCTTAGTAAGTCGCTAAGACCGTTACCTGACAAGTGGCACGGTCTGACCGACACCGAAATACGCTACCGAAAGAGATACCTCGACCTGGTTTCCAATCCGGAGGTGAATGGTAACTTCCTGAAGCGCAGTCTGGTAGTCAAAACGATTCGGGACTTCTTTCAGTCTGAAGGTTTTGTCGAAGTCGAGACGCCGATCTTGCAGCCGCTGGCTGGCGGAGCCACGGCCCGTCCCTTCATCACTCATCACAACGCCCTGGACATCGACTTGTACCTTCGCGTGGCGCCCGAACTCTACCTGAAACGATTGGTCGTCGGCGGAATGGAGAAGGTCTTCGAAATCGCCCGCTGCTTTCGTAATGAAGGCATTGATCACTTGCATAACCCGGAGTTCACTCAAGTTGAGTTCTATCAGGCCTACGCCGACTATAACGACCTGATGGAAATGACTGAAAGGCTGATGCCAAAAATATCCCAAGAGGTCAACGGATCGTTGCAGGTCGAGTTTGACGGCGAGACGATAGACTTCACGCCGCCATACCCGCGAATCAGCTTCAGGGAGGCGATAGTTGAGCGCGGCGGACCGGACATAGAATCTTACCTTGACCGTGCCTCATTGGCCAAAGCAGCGGAGGAATCTGGGGTCAGAGTCGAAAGTTCGCACGGTCGCGGCGACATCATGGACAACATCTACAAGAAGTTCGTCCGGCCCCAAATTGTCAATCCTACTTTCATTATCAACCATCCGATCGAGCTATCACCGCTGGCTAAGAAGATGGCGGACGACGGCCGGTACGTCGAACGTTTCCAGCTGGTGTTGGGACGCGGCTGTGAGCTCTGCAATGCCTTCTCGGAACTCAACGACCCGATCGATCAGAGGAATCGCTTCATGGAACAGGAAAGTCTGCACCAGGACGGAAATGAAGAGGCCCAAAGGTTGGATCTGGACTTCATTGAGGCATTGGAGACGGGAATGCCGCCGACAGCCGGTTTCGGAATGGGTATCGACCGTCTGACCGCCATTCTTACCGGATCGCACAGTCTGAAGGAAGTTATCCTATTCCCAACCATGCGTCCGGAAGGAGACCGAGACGAGGAGTCTGGGGGAGGGGATCCGCCCCAGTCTTGAGCGGCAGGAGACGGTCCCAAAGTCGCCATGACTTCAGCAGACATTCATTTCGAGACGCCGAATGTCGAACGGCCGAAGACCGTTCTGGTGTTCGGCGTTTTTGATCTGCTGCATCCCGGCCACGTATTCTTTCTCGAACGGGCCAAAAGACAAGGCGATCGCCTTATTGCAGTCGTCTGCCGCGACGACCGAGCCGAAAGTTCGAAAGGTCGACGACCGGTCCTCTCGCTAGAGGAAAGGCTGAAGCTGGTACGCGCCCTCAGGTCGGTTGATGAGGCCGTACCCGGCGATCCGCCTGGAGAGTGGTCGGCCATCGTGCGCTGCCGACCGGACATCATTTGTCTAGGTTTCGATCAGTCCGCCGATCACTCGGAGATAAGACGACAGCTGCATGCATTGTCTCGGATTCCGAAAGTCGTCAAGCTACCGAGGCGTGACGGCGAAAAGCTGTCTAGCTCTGTCATCAGACAGCGATTACTTGACAGGGTCGAACCGCCAAATGTAGATTAAAAATATGAATATCCGATTTAACTTGAATCTCAGTTCGTCGTCCTCCACTTAACGGGGGGTGACTTTGGACTGCCAAAAATCCGAAGGACCCCCGCAAGGGGGATTTTGTTTTCTCGGGCCTTATCGACATAAAGGCCTACCCGAATCTCAATAACCCCCCAAAAAAGACCATTTCTTGCGGCTCGGTGCCGCAGATGGCATCATTACTCGGGCATTTACTGAGCAAAAACATCCCATATGTTGGACATAAACTATGTCAGAGAAAATCAACCGAAAGTCCGTGCGGCCATCAAACACAAGAATGCCGACGTCGACCTGGACCGACTTCTCATTCTGGACGAAAAAAGACGACAGCTGATGGCAGACATAGAAAGACGTAGAGGCGAACAGAACCGCGCCGGCGAGGACATTGCCCGGGAGACAGATCCAAGGGAAAAACAGGCAGCGATCGACAAGATGCGTGAGTTCAAGGACGGATTGAAAGAAGCTGAAGAGCTATTGGAACCCGTCCAGCAGGAATTCAACTCTCTACTTTTGGACTTGCCCAATGTTCCGCTGGACGACGTGCCGGTCGGTGCTGACGAGTCCGACAACGAGGTGCTGCGTTCCTGGGGCGAACCAAAGAAATTCGATTTCGAGATCAAGGACCACACTGAGCTTGGTGAGACTGCAGGACTCCTGAACTTCCAACGGGCAGCCGAAGTTGCCGGCAGTCGCTTCGTCTACGTCCTGGGAGACCTGGCCCGTATGCAGTATGCGCTGATGCAGTATGCGCTTAATCTGCTCACTGACCGAGATGAGATCGGCCGGATAGTTTCTGAGGCGGGACTAGACCTACCGGACACGCCATTCGTACCGGTCGTGCCCCCGCTCATGATTCGTCCCGAGGTCTTAGGGCGCATGGCCCGACTGGAACCGCGCGACGAGCGCTACCACATGGAATCAGATGACCTTTACCTGATCGGAAGTGCCGAGCACACCTTAGGCCCACTGCATATGGACCAGCTCCTCAAAGAGGCTGACCTGCCTCTGCGTTATGTAGCCTGTACTGCAGCCTTCCGCCGGGAGGCCGGCTCCTACGGCAGGGATACCCGAGGCATCATCCGGCAGCACCAGTTCGATAAGATAGAGATGGAGACCTTCTGCCTGCCGGAGCGATCGCGCGAAGAGCAGGATCTTTTGGTTGCCGTCCAGGAACGTTTCCTACGCGATCTGGAGATTCCCTATCGGGTAATGAACGTCTGCACTGGGGACATGGGCAAGCCCGACGCACGACAGATAGACATGGAATGCTGGATGCCGGGACAGGGAAAGTACCGCGAAACTCACTCGGCCGACCTCATGACCGACTACCAGTCCAGACGTCTGTCCACACGGGTGAAAAGAAATGACGGCAGTGTCCAATACGTCCACATGAACGACGCCACCGCGCTGGCCATGGGCCGGACGCTGGTGGCGATAATGGAGAACGGTCAGCGGGCCGACGGAAAGATTAATGTCCCGAAGGTACTGATTCCGCTCATGAAAGGCCTTGAGACAATCGGCTGATCGACCCATGAGAAACGAAACGTCAAAAAGTTGGGTGGAAATTTCGTCCTCAGCTCTGGCCTCAAACGTCCGCGAGCTGAAGAGACTGGCCGGCGACACGGCGCTCATGGCCGTGGTCAAATCAAACGCCTACGGCCACGGAATCCGCCAGACAGTCAGGGCGGTCTGCCGACAAGCGGATTGGTTCGGCGTAGACTCACTGGGAGAGGCAGAGACTGTCAAGGAAGCAGAGTCAAAAAAGCCGATCCTGATTCTAGGATTTACTCCACATCAGTCGTTGGGATCCGTGGTCAAGAAGGGATTCAGTCAGGTGGTCTATGGCCGCCAGACGGTAGACCTGTTGAACCGTCATGCGACCAAGCGTCGACCGGCCAAGATACATGTCAAAGTGGAGACCGGCACCTCTCGACAGGGGATAAATGTCGAGGACCTTCCCTCCTTTTTACGTCACGTAAGCAGACAGCCTAACTTGACTGTCGAGGGCCTGTCGACTCATTTTGCCAATGTCGAAGACACGGTCGATTCAACTTATGCTTTCCTCCAGCTCAAACGCTTCAAAGAAGCGGCCAGGATAGTCGAAAGACTTGGCAAAAGGCCACCGATTCTCCATGTTGCCTGCAGTGCGGCGGCAATAATCTATCCGGAAACCCATTTTGATCTGGTCAGAACTGGCATCTCGCTCTACGGTCTCTGGTCGTCAAAGATAACCAAGGGTGCGGCGGCAGACCGGGGGATCGACATCCTGCTCAAGCCTGCACTGACCTGGAAGACCATGGTCGCCCAGGTGAAGAAACTCCGGGCCGGAACACCGGTGAGTTATGGCCTGACGGAAAAGGTCAGGCGAGACTCGATCGTTGCGGTCGTCCCAATCGGCTACTGGGATGGTTTTGACCGCGGACAGTCCTCGATCGGCAATGTCCTGATCCACGGATCCAGGGCTAAGGTACTAGGAAGGGTCTGCATGAACATGACCGTCGTCGACGTAACCGACATACGCTGCGTAAAGGAGGAGGATGAGGTGGTCCTTATTGGCAAACAAGGAAAAGAAGAGATATCTGCGGAAGAGTTTGCCGATCGCATAAATACGGTAAACTATGAGGCAGTGACAAGAATTAACCCCCTGTTGCCGCGCATCAAAACCTGATCGTCCAGCTAAACGCTGGCGAACCGTATCGAGACGTTTTTATCAGACACACAGGGATGTCCTTATCTCATGTCATGAAAGACTATCGCAAAAAAAAACCGCTCCGGGGCACCCGCGACTACAGCCGACGCAGCTACGGTAACCCGCTTTTCGTCAAGCAGAACGGCAAACGCAGGACATATGACCCCAAGCTACTAAAAATTGCCGCTCTATTGGCAGTCGGAATAGTTCTGTTGTCGACCGGATTTTGGTACCTGTTTTGGAGCCAATCATTCCGTATTTCAGACATAACAATTGAGGGTGTTTCTGCCGACACTTCGACTGCCGTAAGGCAGATAGCCGAAAACCGTCTACAGAAAAGACGTTTTTTCGTCCTACCGCAAGCATCTATCTTCGTTTTTGACACGAAGGAAACTGAATCGGACATCACCGAAAAGTTCTATCTTAATTCCCTTGAAATCAGAAAAAAGCTGCCTAATACTGTTATTATCAAGGCTGAAGAGAAGGCATCTGTCGGTGCATTCTTGGCTAAGGGCCAATTCTTGGCCATCGATGAAGACGGATATGTGATCAGGGAACTGACTAAAAGGGAGAGGATAGCTCTAGTCGACCTACCGGATGGATTAGAAGGCGTAGCAGCAGGTGAACTTGGAGCCGAATCGGTCGGAGTGGGTGACATAGACCCGAACACTGCAGTCGATCCAGATGCTGACCTAAAAAACAGCAACCCGATACCTCTTATACTGGACTGGGATAAGGTTGGAGGTGCCTATTTGCCAGGCGAAGCGGCAGTTTCAAATGAGATACTAACGCTGGTCCTTCAGGCCTACAGCCAGCTGCCGGATGCTGCGGCCGCCGAAGTAAGGTGGTTTACCCTAGATCCGGCAGCAGACACGGTCGACGTAATGCTCAAGGGAGGGTGGCATGTCTATCTGACGACGCTCATTCCATTCGAGGTGCAAGCTGCGAGACTGTCATTGGTTCTCAGAGAGAAGATAGGGGACAGACGGGGTGAACTGGAATACGTGGACCTACGCTACGACGAAAGAATATTCTTCCGTTTCGTCGGAGGCGATAGCTAATGGCCGATAAGGTCGCCTAGGGTGAATAAGTCCGTCTGTTGTCAAAGACCTCTTTCTGTTAGAGTAAATTCTCGCCCATCCCCACTGGATGAGTTCGACTAACAAATCAATCAACTTAAACAACCGTTTAATTCGAAGAGAATCGTATGGCTCATGATGGCAATACAATCATTTCGCCGAAGGTAAGCTTCACCCTGGGTCTGGTAGGTGGAGTGCTGGTGCTGTGCACCATAGGTTTTTTTATTCTTCTTAGTTTCGTAATCGGCAGTCGATCTGATTTGGGAATGGTCAACTCAGATCAGAACACGGCCCTTGACGGAACGATCCCAACACCAATCGACAACGGACCCTCTGATGAGGTGGGAGAGATAAAGCCCATCGATGATACGGACCATGTTGTCGGACCAGATAACGCCGAAGCCACTGTCTACATCTACACCGACTTCGAGTGTCCTTACTGCGGACGATTCCACCCGTCCATAAAACAGCTGATGGACGAGTACGAGGGGCGAATTAAGGTGGTTTTCCGTCACTTTCCGCTTTCGTTTCATGCCAATGCTCGTCCGGCAGCCAATGCCGCTGAATGTGCCGCCGAGCAGGGAAAATTCTGGGAGTTTGCCGACGGTCTTTTCGAAGACCAGACCATTTTGGGTACTGACCGCTACGAGAACCTAGCTAGAAGTTTGAAACTGAACATGAGCAAGTTTGACGACTGTGTCTCTAGTGCAAAGTTTGACGGCAAGATCAGTGACGATCTGGCTAGCGGAGTAACTGCCGGTGTTCAAGGAACACCTGGTACCATCATCGTGGGTGCCGACGGACAGCCGACTTTTGTTCCTGGAGCGATTCCTTACGATCAGTTGAAGGCCATGCTTGAGGCGACACTCTAAAAAATCTTTTTAAACAAAAATCCAGCCCAAAATTTGGGCTGGATTTTTGTTTTGGGGAGCTATGTAACATTTCGTGTTGGTTTTTTCGTCGCCCGGAGGTGGAGATACCAGGACGCCAGTGCCATGTGCTGGCGTCTTGTGACGCCCCGGTGGGAGTGACGCAGTTCCTTGAGCCTGGCGTTCAGTCCACCCTCGACGTGGTTCGACGTGCGCGGCACTCTGGGGTCGTCGACGTAGCGGAACAAGTTGGGTGCCGCGTTGCGGAGCAACGAACGGACGGCTCGCAGCCGCCGGTGGGTGTACCACCAGCGCCCGCCGTCCCCGAAAATGCGCTCCCTGAGGAAGCCGCTGTGGCGCATCTCCCACGACTGGAGCCGTCCGAGCCATTCGTCGCGGTCGTCAGTCGTGCGGACGAGCAGGAGCGCCGAAACCAGGCGGCGTACCTCCCAACCGGCCTCGGCCTGCGGGTTCCGGGTGAGCCATGCCATGGCTTGGCGGTGCACGTGAATGACGCAGCGCTGGATGCGCGACGTCGGCCAGACCGCGCGGATGGCCTTCAGCAGGCCCTTCCGGCCGTCGCAGACCACGAATTCGGGGTCGGCCTCGCGCTCCGCGAGCGCGAGCAGGAACGGCAGCCAGGCGCCCAGGCATTCGCGCGGAGCGAAGCCCCAGCCGACCGGCCGCGATGTCGCGGGGTCGCCCGCGAGGAGCGCGACCGCCAGCCGCTTGACCACGCCCGTGGCGTCGAGGACGATCACCCTCGAGACGATGCGCCCCGACGCCTCGGGCCTAGACGCCCAGCACGGCGCGAACCAGCGCCAGAGCGTCTGTGGTGAGTGACCCCCTCGCCGGCCGCGATGTCGGCGACGGTCGCCTTGCGGGCGACCCACGCCAGGAACAGTCGCGTCCGACGACGCCGTGTGTTGTCGCTGCGCCGTCGAACTCCGGTCGTACCACAAGGGGCGCAACGGAATCGCTGCGCCCCTGCCGCGGTCAGACCGTATTTGTCCATCGGTTCACCGCACTCCGAGCATCTCTTTTTTTTGACGATTAGACTTCATACGTTCTAATTATTCCAGATTGACGCTGTCACTAGAAGAAAATCGGCTATTTTACCAACACGAAATGTTACATAGCCCGTTTTGGGTCAACAATTGGATGGGGGTGATATTCCAATAGCTTTGGAGTGGGGAATAATCACTTCAAATTTCGCTACTTATTATGTGACGCACAATATACCTTAAACGACACCAAGGATGTTTTTTAACCCCTACCGATCTAAAACAACTAGCCATTAGACATGACCTCCGGCACCTTACCTACCAAACCGAACCGACCTGGGATATCACTAATAACAATCTGGATAAATTCTCGGTTCAATTCCTGGGCTAAAATTCTTAACTACTCTCCTCTCCACTAAAAATTAAAAGTCATGGTCTGGTGGTCCATGATGACAATTCCTTTCGACTTGACTTAGTTTCCAACTCTCTCCATCTCCATTGGAGATCTCTTATTTTACGACACTGTTATTTCTTTATCAACTAACCCAAAAGACCACGCCCTTGGGCGTGGTTGAATGGGACATTCCCTGCGGTATTTTGGTATGTTCCATGCATGGATATACGTCTTTCAGGCCATGGGGCCTTCAGAACGCAGTACCATGTCGTGTGGATACCGAAATACCGCAGGCGAATCCTGAATCCTGGGCTTGCGGCCTATTTGCCGCGCGTGCTCGCAAAGATCCTGCGGGAGATGCCGGGCGTGGAGATCGACGAGATCAATGTCCAG
>MNWN01000034.1 GCA_001872545.1 Parcubacteria group bacterium CG1_02_58_44 | reverse complement strand
ATCACAGCGCGAACCACGGGGAAAATGAATTTGCCATCACGGGAACAGGCGTGCATATTAACGGCATCGAGAGCTTCTGGGGGACGGCGAAGACCCGGCTGATGAAACGACGTGGCATCCGAAAGGATCTGTTCTACCTGCATCTGAAAGAATGCGAATTCAGGTTCAATTACCGACACGAAGACACCTACAAAAAGTTACTCAACATCTTGCGAAAGGACCCTCTTAACTAGTCATGACCCAATTATTAATATCTGACTCTGGATCCCGGATAATTGCTGACACAATTTCCGGGACGACATGTACAGCTGATTTAAATTTCTCCAAATCCCTTCTCTTCAATCTCCCGCGCCAGCTCCGGACCTCCTTCACGGACAATGTGACCATCCTTCATTACCAGTACCCGATCCGGTTTCAGATAGTCGAGTATTCGCGTGTGGTGCGTGATGAGCAGCAGGCCGGTTCCCTCGGACTGCAGCGCGTTGACCCCCTCGGCCACCATCTTGAGCGCGTCCACGTCCAGGCCTGAGTCGGTCTCGTCGAGCACGGCGTACTTGGGCGAGAGCACCGCGAGCTGCAGCATCTCCGACTTTTTTCGCTCGCCGCCGGAGAAGCCCTCATTGACTCCACGGTCAGCGAACGAGATCGGAAGACCGAACCGCTTGAGCTGCACCTCGAGCATCTGCCGGAAGTCCACAGGATCGATGTCCTGGTCATGCAAGGAGTTGTAGACCAGGCGCAGGAATTCAGCCAACGGCACGCCCGGCACTTCGGGCGGCGACTGCAGCGACAGCAGTAGTCCGAGCCTGGCGCGCCGGTCCGGCGTCAGAGACGTAATGTCCTCGCCGTCCAGCACTACACAGCCATCCGTGATCACGTAGTCGGGATGTCCCATGAGTGCGTTCGCCAACGAGCTCTTGCCCGACCCGTTCGGACCCATCAAAACTCGAAGCGTACCGGCCGGAATCTCGAAGGAGACGCCATGAACGATCTCCTGTCCCCCGCGGGCCACCTTTAGGTTTTCAATTTTGAGTTGCTTGTTGCTCATGATAGTCATCTTTCTGTTTGTCCTTCCGGCCTTGAGCCGGAATCCAGAGCCGTTAATGTCCTGCCCTGGATCCCGGATAATTGCTGACGCAAATTTTCGGGACGACATGATTACGGTTCCCGAATCAGGTCCGAAATAACAATTTAGGTATCAGAATTTTCCCGCAGTGCCTTCTTCAGGGTCTCGAGACCCAAGAGAGCACACTTTAGTCGGGCCGGTCCGACTTCGACCCCCAATAGTCCGAAGACGAAACTGCGATCCAAGACCGCCACCTCTTCCAAAGTCAAACCCTTGGCCTTCTCGGTCAGCATCGAAGTCGCGGCCTGACTGATGGCACAGCCGATGCCATCAAAGCTTAGGTCGGCGATGCGGCCATCCTCTACCCGAACGAAAATCTCTACATCGTCGCCGCAGCTCATGTTGACCTCGCGCCGGCTGATCGTAGCGTCGTCCATCCGACGCCTGTTGCGTGGCGAACGGTTATGGTCCAGGATGTTCTGCCGATAAAGATCAGCCCGCCCAATTCGATCGTGGTCGATACCGTTCATGCCTTCAGGGTCTTAATGGCTTTCAGAATGGCACTCTGCAGCGCCTCGATGTCCTTTTCGCCGTTGTAAAGGCCGAAGCTGGCCCGGGTCGTGCCCGGCAGCCCCAGTCGCCGCATGAGCGGCATGGCACAATGGTGCCCGCCACGGGTACAGACGCCCTCACCGCCCAGAATGTCGGCCATGTCGTGCGGATGGATGCCTTCGACATTAAATGATACGACTCCGCCACGATCCAACTCGTCGTTCGTAGGCCCATAAATTTTCAACCCCGGAACGTCAGCCAGCCGGCTGAGTGCCCTTCGAGCCAGTGCCCTTTCATGTCGTTCGATGTTCTCCACGCCGACCGCAGTCACGAAGTCCACCGCCGCGCCCAGACCGATCGCTCCGGCGATGTTCGGTGTGCCGGCCTCGAACTTGTGCGGCGGGCCGTTCCACTTCGAGTCCTCTTCCGTCACCTCCAGGATCATGTCGCCTCCATAGAGAAACGGATCGAGTGCATCGAGCCTTTCGTGCTTGCCGTACAGCACGCCGATGCCGGTCGGTCCGTACATCTTGTGTCCGGAGAAGGCCAAGAAGTCGCAGTCCATCGTTTGGACATCAATCGGGCGATGCCCGACTGACTGTGCCGCATCGACAATGACCGTTGCACCGTGCTGTCGTGCCAGATCATGCAGCTCGCCCAAGGGCAGGACGGTGCCGAGCGCGTTCGAGACATGCATTACCGACACCACCTTAGTCTGCGGACCGATCAGCCGCCGGGCCTCATCCATATCCAAAGTGAAGTCGTCCCTCAGGCCGATGAACCGGACCTTGAATCCGTACTGTTTGGCGAACTGCTGCCACGTAACCAGATTGGCATGGTGCTCCATGATCGAGATTACCACCTCGTCGCCCGGACCGAGCCGCGCTGCCAACTTATAGGCGACCATGTTGAGCGACTCGGTAGCACCGCGGGTGAAGACGATCTCCTCCGGTGCGGCGTTCAGCAGGCCGGCGACCTTGATACGAGAGGTCTCGTACTCTTCCGTAGCCCGGGCGCTCTCGTCGTACATGCCGCGATGCACGTTGCAGCGGTACTGCCGATAATAACCGTCCATGGCCCGCAGAACCGACTCCGGCGTCAGGGCCGAGGCGGCGGAATCGAGATAATGAAAAGGCCGACCGTTACGGTCACGGCAGGCAGCGTCCTGAAGCATGGGAAACTCCTGACGGGATAGGCCTGCGATGTTGTATTCCTGTTCGTTCATAGGTTTAGTTTACTCGGCATTCCAGCCGCGATTGAATCATGCCCAAAACCGTCTCCCGTGTCTCGTCATCCCAGATCCGTTCGACAAGCGGACGGAAGAATCCTAGCGCAGTCAGCCGTCGAGCCTGTTCCGCCGGCAGGCCGCGCGATTCAAGGTAGAACAGCGACTGTGCGTCCGGCTGGCCGATCGAGGCGCTATGCGAACAGGTTACGTCGTCAGTGCCGATCTCGAACGAAGGTACTATTTCAGCTCTCGCCGTTGGTGAGAGCAGTAAAGTACGACAATCCTGTCGTCCGTCGCACTCTTCAGCCTTCGGTTCGATCTCGGTTAGCAGCCGCCAGTCGGCGGACGCATGATCGGTCAAAACGCTTCTGGTCATGATATATGAAGAAGTGCCGACGGCGAAATGTCGAATTGTGTCGTTCATCTCGCAGTGTCCGTTCTCGGTACCCAGCGCCAGTCCGTATCTTTCGACCGCCGCACCTCGACTCTCGAGGGCTATTTCCGTCCGACAGTTCAGATGTCCTCCTCCCAGCAGCCCGGAAAAAAGTTTCAATCTTCCGTCTTCGTTCACCGAGGCCCAGATACGCCCGTCAAACCGTTGATCTTCGAGCAGACAGCGCAGTTCGGTTAGGCGAACCGTCGCACCTCGGCCGACAAAAATCAAAAGTCTGGCCTGCTGCGGTCCGTCACCGCAGCCGCAGCGCGCCGTATCGAGCAGAGTCAGTTCGCTGCCGGCTTCGGCCACGACCGCCAGAGTTCCGTTCGGTGAACCGCAGTCTGCCAGACGAACCGGCCCTTCGACTCGGCAACCGGCCGGAACGAAGACCACTGTTCCGTCGGTCGAAGCGAGATCGGCCGGCAGACTAGCTAGAGCCGTACCGACCGTCCGATGTCGCAAAGCCTCAGTCCAACCCAAAACTAACGCCTTCTTTGTGTTGGAACAGCCAGTTCGGCAGGTTCGGCAGGTCCCGCAGTCACCCGCCGGACAGTTCTTCGTCTCACATTTTTTATCTATAATGGTCGTCATAACTTCAACCAACAGTGCCTTCCATTTCCATCTCGACCAGACGATTTAGTTCGACCGCGTACTCGAGCGGCAACCGCCGCACAACCGGATCGACAAAGCCGCCGACGATCATCTTTATCGCCTCATCCTCTGTCAGTCCGCGACTCATCAGGTAGAACATTTCCTCAGTGCCGATCCGTCCGACCCGTGCCTCGTGAGTGAGCTCGGAATCGCCACGGACCGTCCGCAAAATCGGCCAGGTGTCGGAACCCGAACCGGAACCGATGATCAGCGCGTTGCAGCTTACCGAAGACCTCGCCGCCGCCGCCTCCGGTCCCACCTGAACCAATCCCCGATACGAGGCCCGTCCTCCGCCCTTGCTAATACTTCTGGTGCGAATAGTCGAGGTAGTGTCTGCTGCCAGATGAATCGCCTTGAAACCAGTGTCCTGCTGTTGCCCGACACCGGCCATGGCGATACCCAGGGCGTCCGAACGCGCGCCCCGCCCCGCGAGCACGCTGCACGGGTAGAGCATGGTAGTGCAGCTGCCCAGATTGCCGGACAGCCACTCGATCGTGCCGCCTTCATCGACCACGGCGCGCTTGGTGTTCAGGTTATAGACGTTCCTGCTCCAGTTCTCGATCGACGAATAGCGCACGGTGGCGTTACGTCCGACGAAAATCTCGACGCATCCGGCGTGGAGCGAGCTGGTCGTGTAGTTGGGCGCGGAACAGCCCTCAATGTACTCGACCGTACTGCCCTCGTCGGCGACGATCAGCGTGTGCTCGAACTGGCCGCCGCGCTCCGAGTTCATACGAAAGTAGGCCTGCATCGGCACCGTGACCTCCACTCCCGACGGGACGTAGATGAACGTGCCCCCGCTCCAGACTGCGGCATGCAGGGCTGTGAACTTATGCTCGCCGATCGGGACGCAACGGCTCATGAACCGCTCCCGCACCAACTCGGGATACTTGCGCACCGCCACGTCCATGCTTTCAAAAATCACGCCCAACTCCTTCCATTCCTTTTTCAGATTATGATAGACGACATCGGAGTCGAACTGCGCGCCCACGCCGGAGAGCGCCTCCCGCTCGGCCTGGGGCAGACCCAGTCGATCGAAGGTCCGTCGAATTTCCGTCGGCACGTCCTTCCAGTACCGCGACTCCTCCGCGTTCGGACGGACGAAGTAGGACAGCCGATCGAGCTCCAGTCCGTCGAGCGACGGACCCCATGCCGGCATCGGCTTCTCCTGCCACAGCTCCAGCCCACGCAGCCGCCTCTCGAGCATCCATTCCGGCTCGTCCTTCTGCCTTGAGATTTCGACCACCAATTCCTCGGTCAGGCCCGGACCAGACTGAAACCTGGCCGGCGACCGTGAAGCCCGAGCCAACTCCTGGCTCAGACTCGAGTTTTCTTTTTTGATTCGCTTCTCAGCCATAGGTCAGCGTCCGCCGAGCACGTCAGTCAGGGACATTTCGGCCATAGTTTCCTCGACCCGTCGCTGGACGTTAGCCCAGACACGCCGCGTCGAGCAGGTGCCGGACAACCCGCACGATCCGCCGCCCAGACAGCCAACGAAGGCCATCGGCCCCTCGATCGCGGTCACGACGTCGGAAACGGTGATCCGTTCCGCCGGGCGGGACAGCGCATAGCCGCCATTCGCTCCGCGCCGAGCCTCAATCAGTCCGGCCTCTTTGAGCGGCACCGCGATTTCCTCCAAAAAGCCACGCGACAATCCATTCCTTTCGGCCACCTCATTTAGGGACACCAAAACACCGCCCTGTCCATGCTCGGCCAGGTCGGCCATCAAAATAACCGCGTTATGGACCCGCTGAGGTACCTTCAAGAACTGTCGCATGGGTTTAATTCACAGTTGAACACTAGGATTTAACCTTAAAGGAATAAGGCCGTCAAGTGTCGGGAGATTGTTTGTAGAAAAAAGAAAACTAAAGAAATATGTAAGTGTCGCAAAATTGAGGGAAAATAGCAGAAAAAGAAGACCGCACTTTTAAGCGCGGCCACGAGAACTAAAAGTAGGATAAACCGGGGGTTTTTAAGTATCAGGCCGCTCGAACCGGCCTAACGGGATAAAGACGTCCTCCCAGCTCTTCATAGGGCTGTGGTATCACACCGTTCAAGACCCCTCCGATGCAGCGAACGATCAACATCGTCCCCGACTGGCAGCTCTCCCTCCCCAGACAATGCCTCAAGACTACCAAATTCCGTAGAGGCAGCCTCACGGTCATACTCTCTTCTGCTCGTCCGGTCGGCGGTTCAACAAGAGAAGTTCTCCCTTCGTTCGTCTCTGCGGTGAAGAGAGGCAAAAACACCTCACCGGTCCAAGCCCAAAATGACGGTGATCTTTGACCGAAGGTGACCGGACAAGAATGAAGTCCAGCACACAGATAGGCACCCTGACTAATCAGAATCGAGGGCCTACAGCCCAGTTTAACCGCCAGAGCTCTGATCGCCTGCTTTTCCTCCGATGTTACAGCGATCTTCAATGACCTCAACCTATCGGTTACGTCTGGCATTCCTCGTCTCCTTCTTTAATGCCACCCATTTCGGAAAGGAGCTGTCAACTCCCTGCCAGCCACAGTACTCGCAACGAACATGAGCTTCCGGCTCCGGTCCATTCAGACAGGTCACCGCCCGCTCTAAGGTCTTCCTAGCCCGCCGCGCATCCACTTCAATCTCAACCGTCTCGACGCCGAACTTGACTGTCCCCTGCCCATAGATGCTCGTCGGGTAGTAATAGACCAGGTAACCCTTCCGTCCAGCCGCAAAGCCACCGGCCTCGAGGAGCAGTGCTAGCAGTCGAGTTGGTTGCGGTAGTAGAGCTCCATACCGCTCCCTCTCTCCGGCCTGAAGCCGCGAGTCTTGTAGTCAAGCGGCAGATGCTCGCCGGCGTCGACCAGACAGTCATCGAGCGCACCGAACAGAGTCGCATCCAACTCGACGACCGAGGCCTCCAGCCCGGTCTTCCAATTACGCCAACGGTCCATCAGCTTCTGATCGCCGACCAGCCGACCGCGCACCCGACCGTCGATCTCCGGCGGAAGTTCGTTCTGGCTGCGGTACCGGTCGAAGTAGTCCTTGATGACCAAGACCATCCCACCGGGCAGCGACGGGAAGAATGTCTTGGGGCGATGCACGTCTCGGTTGAACTGCAGCCAAAAGCAGCGCGGACAGTTGAGAAACAGGTTGAGGCTAGTGGGCGAAAGTCGATGTCTCATAGGACCGTTCAGGCCACCATTTCCACTCCGGTCAGCGAGGCTACGATCTTGCCGATCAAGAAACCGACGACGCCGGCCGAGGCAGCTACGGCCATCATCTCGAACGCACCCCTCCAGCGGGAAGTGCCGGTCTTGCGGGCCTTCCACCAGCCGATCGCGAACAGCGTAACCAGACTCAGTCCGAACGCCACCCCGATCGCCGGACCGATCGGCAGGAGCAGAAATGGCAGGAGAGGCACCGCTCCGCCAGCCATGTTCGCCGCCCACATCACCACGGAATTGCCTCTGGCCCGTTCCATCTCATGAAGGCCGATGCCCAGATCCTTGCAGATCAGCTCCTCCAGCCAGACCTCGGGGTCTCGGGTAACGAGCCGGACCAGTTCAGCGGCTTCGGCCTCTCCGAAACCGCGCCGTCGATAGGCCTCCCTCAGCTCCGAGCGTTTCCCTTCGGGATCGGCGGAGATCTCCTGACTGACCATTTTCACCCGACCTTCGACTACCTGCCGGGCCGACTTAACGGACAGGTAGGAACCGGCGGCCATGGACAGCGCCTCCACGACTACCACGACGAATCCGGACAGGACTACGATACGGCTGTCCCCCGTTCCGGCGGCAATGCCGATCGACACGCCTCCGGACGAGACGATCCCGTCCTCCAAGCCGAATATCACTTCGCACATGAACGCCCCGATGCCTTCATTGGCCGGATGCCGATGCTTCCAACGGAACATATCTTTAATAGAGTAACGCAAAAAACCTAATTACTGTTGCCAGCTTACCACGGACAGGCTAGAGACGAGAACGTTCCGTTCGCAGCTGCCGCTTCCATCGAATTGGGTCAAGCTATATAATGTCCCCGTATGCCTGACCATAAAAAGACCTCAAGGAAAACTTGGCTGGCGGCCCTATTGGTCGTCACTGCCGGACTGACGCCGGGACTGTCCCCGTCCGTCGCCGCCTCCTTCAATCCTAACTACATCATTTCCGACAGCGAGATGCGCGACGCCAACGCGATGTCGTTCGCAGACATCTACAGCTTTCTAAATCAACGGGGTAGCCTGAACGACCGGTTTGACGTTGATCCGGTCGATGGACTGCTGAAGGGCACGGCCCAGCTGGTGGACGATGCGGCGAAGCGCTACAGCGTCAATCCCAAGTACGTGCTGGTTCTAATGCAAAAAGAGTCGGGTGTGGTCGAGGCCGCCGCCCCAACCGCTAATCGATTGGAATGGGCGACCGGTTATGCGCTCTGCGACGGCTGCTATAAGTCGAGCGAACTGGCCCAAAAGTACAAAGGTTTCTCCAAGCAGATCGATGCCGGCGCCGGCTGGATGGACTGGTATATGACCAACGCCGCCGACCTGTCCTACCTCAAGCAGCCTGGCATCACCTATGCGATGAGTGACCTTCAGGTCACCCCGGCCAACCTGGCCACGGCCGGCCTCTACAGCTACACGCCGCACCTGCACGGCAATCAGCTCCTCTGGAACATCTGGCAGCGCTGGTTCGGTGAGGGCGCGGCCGATATCAAATTTCCGGACGGCACGCTCCTGACCGACGTCGATACCGGCGAATTCGCCCTGATCCAAGGTAGTCAGTTTCGTCCCATCACCAACCTTTCGGTCCTAAACAGCAGGTTCCGTCATCTGACGCCGATCGAACTCGGCGACGACGACTTCCGAACGGTCAGCCAGGCCAGCCCAGGGCGTCCGATCGCCTTCACCGATCTGGCCCTGGTCCGAGACGAGACCGGCGCCATTTTCCTGCTCGCCGGCGACGAGCGTCGCCCGATTGAGTCTTTGGAGGCCTTCCGGCTGATCGGCTTCAATCCGGAGGAGATAGAGGACGTGCTCGCGGCGGACATCGAAGACTACAAGCTGGGCCTGCCCATCATGCCGGAGGAGTCCTATCCGCTCGGTCAACTGGTCCAGGACAGCGTCACGGGCGCCGTCTTCTGGGTGAACTCCGGCGTTCGCCATCCGATCTGGGACAGGTCGATCCTCGACATCAGATTCACCAACCAACCGATCGTCCAAGCCGCTCCGACCCAGCTCGAAATGTTCATCGTCGGCGAGCCGGTCACCGTTCCGGACGGCACGCTCGTCAAGACCTCCGACGATCCGACAGTCTACGTTATCGAATCGGGTTTCCGCCGTCCCATACCCTCAGAGGAGGTCTTCCTGGGCTACGGCTACCGCTGGGCCTCAGTCGTCACCTGCAGTTCGGAAGTCCTGGCCCTGCATCCGGTCGGCGACACTCTGCTGCTGATCACCAGCGAGGACGAGGGAGAGGTCACCGCTGCCGCAGTCGGACTATAGGGAACGATCCGAAAACCAAAAAAGCCCGGCCTTTCCAGGTCGGACTTTTCTTTTTTTATCATTTTGTTACTTCAACGCCATTGCCGTCTCCGGCCTTTCCAAAAACAGTGGTGAACTCCACTTCCGCTCTCCCCAACGCAGGGCCGAGGCGGCGTAACCGTTGTTGATGTTGCATCCATTGTGACACTGCACGGCATAGGTCGCATAGCGAGGATAGCCGTTCTGCTCTAGGTAACTGACCGTCCAGTCGGCCGAGCAACGCAGGTCCTCGGCACAACTGACCGGAATTCCGTGCAGACGGTAATGAATCTGGAAGTAGCCTCGGGCGCGCCCGCCGTCGCCTATCGCCTTGGCGTCATTCAGCGACTCCTTCCACAGCATGCCCAACAGCGTCCGTGCACAGTCCTCGCCGTAGCCGCGGGATTCGCACACGTCGAGCAGTACGCCCTGCACGGTCTCGAAAACCCGGGTCGGAGGCAGCTCTTCCTCAGCCGAAAAGTCGTCCGGCATCTCGTCCCGGACGGCAGCGCTTACGTAATGGACCCCCGGCAACGCATCCCCACCCCACGCACCGACCGCCCGATCGACAGACACAGCCACGACCAGAAAGGCCAGTATGAGGATAAGGCTGATATGCTTTGGATCATTTCTCATGTCGTTCATGGTTTGATTCAAAAAGCTGACTCTCTCCGGGTCAGCCGACCACGCAGCATGACACAAAAAACCTTTTTTGTCAAGGGTAACAGATGAATAATGAGCTAAGATTAGCCAAAAACATAAAAACTTTTTGTTCGAATGAGCGATTGGCGGAACTGACCGCAAATTGACCGGTTGAACGGCCGCCGGTACGATATCTGGCATGAATACCAGACTGAACAAATACCTCTCCGCCAACGGCTTCTGCTCCCGACGTCAGGCCGACGAGCTGATAGCCGCCGGCCGGGTCAAGATCAACGGCCAACTGGCAAAAATGGGCGAGCAGGTCGGACCGAACGATCGAGTAACGGTCAACGAGAAGGCTGTCCAGCAGTCCGTCGGACATACCTACCTGATGGTCAACAAGCCGATCGGCGTAATCTGCACTTCCGACCGACGGGCCAAGGACAACGTCCTAGACCTAGTCGGCTCCGACCGCCGCCTCTTTCCTGTCGGGCGGCTGGATGTCGAATCCTCCGGCCTGCTGATCCTGACGGACGACGGCGAACTGACCAACCGGCTGACCCACCCCCGCTACGGCCACGAGAAGGAGTACCTAGTCCGACTGGCCGAGGACATCTCCGATGCCGACCTGGCCGTACTGGCCGCCGGAGTCGAACTCGACGGCACAAAGACCCAACCGGCCGATATCCGACGTATCGACACAAACCGCCTGACCGTCACCATCAGAGAAGGACGCAACCGGCAGGTCCGACGCATGTGCGAATCAGTCGGGCACCGGGTCATCGGACTTAGGCGCGTCCGCATCCACACCCTGATGCTCGGTCAGCTGCCGCCGGGTGCCTGGCGCGAACTGACCGGACAGGAAGTAACCCAGCTTAAAGGCAATAGCCGACCTCAGTCTCCGACTGTCCGACGCCTTAGATAGGAATTATCCACACCCTAATGTCCGACTGTTCGATCCGTTCGGCATCACGACAGATTACACAATCACCGAAAGAAAGACATGCACAGCCCCGAAAGCGACAACAACGAAACGCTCGGCACCAACTCGTCAGTCTGGGACCTGTCTGAACTCTATTCCGGTCCGGACGATCCAAAAATCGACGCCGACCTGGCCGAATGCCGCCGACTGGCCGATCAGTTCGCTGCCAAGTACCGCGGCCGACTCGACACGCAGCTCGGTCCGGCGATCGAGGATTACCGTACGCTGACGGTACTGGTCGAACGTCCGGCCGTCTTTCTCGAACTGCAGCGAGCGTTGAACACGGGCGATCAGCTGACCAAGAAAAGGCTGGCCGCGGCCCAAGAGTCGATCTCCGACATGTTCGGCGAACACCTAACCTTCCTGGAGATCGAGATAGCGGCCCTGTCCGACGAGACCGTCGCACGGCAGGCCGAAGCCGACCCGACAGTCCGACACCACCTGCCCTGGCTCAGGAAGATCCGCCTCTTCCGCGACCACCTGCTTTCCGAGCCGGTCGAACAGGCCCTGACCAAACGAGAGCCGTTCGGTCCGTCATCCTGGGCCCAGTTCTACGACGAGGTGAAAGCCGACCTCCGTGTCGCCCTGCCGACCGGAGAGCTGACCCTGCAGCAAGCCCTTCATGAACTGACCGAAAGCCGGGACCGCGACCGACGCACCGGCGTCCTAAAGTCGATCCACGACTCCCTAGGCGGGTTCTTCCTGAAGTTCTCGACCGAAACCCTGATGGCTACGGTCCGAGGCAAGTCGCTGGAGGACCGGGAACGCGGCTTCGCCCACCCCATGGCATCCCGCAACCTATCCAACCTGCTCGACGATCGTACGGTCGAAGCCCTGCATGAGGCCGTCGTCAACCGGGCCGCACCGGCGATGCTGAGATACTACCGGCTCAAGGCCGCCCATCTGGGGCTGGAACGTCTGGCCTGGAGCGACCGCAGTGCGCCGCTCCCCTTCCGCGACGGCACGGCCATCCCATTCGGTGAGGCCCGGAAGCTGGTCGAGTCGGCCTATGAGTCGTTCAGTCCTACCTTGGCCCAACTGGTCAGGAGCCAGTTCGACAGCCGACGAGTCGATGCCCCGCATCGGCCCGGCAAGCAGGGCGGAGCCTTCAACCTGTCGTTCTGCCTGCCCGACGGACATCCGCTGTCCTTCACGCTGCTCAACTATCTGGGTTCGCCGCGGGACGTGGCCACGCTGGCCCATGAGTTGGGTCACGGCGTGCACGGACTGCTGGCCGGCGAGGCGCAGGGACCGCTGATGCAGCATGCGCCGATGGCCTACGCAGAAACCGCCAGCATCTTCGGTGAGATGATCACCTTTGACTTCCTACTGAATCGGCTGAGGCAGTCCGGAGACACTCGAGCGGCGCTTGCCCTGCTAATGGAGAAATGCGAGGACTTCGCCAACTCCGTGGTTCGACAGATCGGCTTCTCCAACTTCGAACGTCGAATTCACGATGCGACCGGCCGCCTGTCGCCCGAGGAGCTGAACGACGCCTGGCTGCAGACCACTCAGGAACTCTACGGTCCGCCCGGGGAGACCTTCTCCTACGACCACGCCGAACGGCTTTGGTCCTACGTCAGCCACTTCCACCAACCTTTCTACGTCTACGCCTATGCGATCGGCGAACTGCTGACCAGGACGCTCTACCGCCTGCGCGAAAAGTTCGGTGATCGATTCGAGCCGATGTATCTGGACCTGCTGCGGACCGGCGGTACCCGCCCGCTCACCGACCTGCTGCGTCCGTTCGGCGAGGATCCTACTGACCCGCATTTCTGGGAGACGGGCATCGAGACGTTCGAGTTACAGGTCGATGAGGCCGTGCGTCTATCGGCCGAGATGGGCGTGTCCGCGGATTGACGACGGACAGCAAAAGGAGAGCCATAACGCTCTCCTTTTCGTTGCGAGGAACTACTCCTCGTCCTCGTCCGACCCAAAGTCGTCATCGTCCTCGTCCGTATCCGTATCCGTGTCCTCATCGTCGGACCCGGCGGACTGGCAGTCCGGACAGAGCTGGTCCTGATCCGGTTCCAGCTCGGCACCGCAGGAAACGCATTCCATATTCGGCAGCGTGCGAATTATGAATGATTTAGCGACCGGATTATACCAATCCGAACGTTTCGCGCAAGACCTCTTTTGAGGCCCATTTTTGCCCAGATCTTAGCTAAATTTTCCTGTCGGGAACGGACGGTTGAAGCGAACCGACGAAGTTATCCACGACTCCGAGACAGCCAAAAGATGCCATATCTTGCTTGTCCGCAGCTGCGGCACTACTCTGACTTTCATATGGACATCCTCGTCTTCGGCAGCTCGGCCTATGAACCCGACTCCCTGCCGCTCAAAATCCTGCCCAACCTGCGTCGACGGCTGCCCGACGACCGATTTCTCGCGCTCGACCCGAACGAGGAATGGGAAGTAAGCGGCGACCTGACGGTCATAGATACGGTCATCAACCTGACCGAGCCGACGATCTTCAGGTCACTCGACGCCTTCCGGACCTCGCCGCGCTGCTCGACCCATGACTTCGACGCCCTGGCCCAACTGCGCCTGCTCAGCAAACTGGGCCGAATCGGCCAAGTGACGGTGATCGGCCTGCCACCACGAATGAACGAGGCTGCAGCCTCGGACTTCGTCGCCGCCGCACTGACGAAATCCTGATACCGACTACGGAAAAACGCCCCATCCGGAGGCGCTTTCTTATTTTCTGTCTTGCCAGGAACACTCACTTAATCGGCTGGCAGGGCAAGACACCTGACTTTTTGACGACGCATTTCCATCTGTCGCCGGCGTTCCATTCATCTAGGTCTAACGGACAGGCCCCGGAGTTCATGATCTCCAACAGATTTAAAGTCTGCTCATCCGCACCGATTTCCATCTCCAGCAGGAAACTCTCACCGGAATTGTTTAGATGAACGCAAGCCGGGTAGGAATCCCTAATCCTCTTTTCGTCTCCGGGTTCTAGCGCATAGACTCTGGACACCTTTCCGTTTTCAAGATCGTAGTTGTCATGAAAAAAGACCATAAACTCTATACGTCCGTCCGTATCGTTAACGAACGTCAAACTGTCATCAAGCAGATAGGCGAGCAGACCTGCTGAAGTCAGCAGTGTAAAAATACCAATAATCAGTCCGAGAACAGCGACCGGAATCAGACGCAGGAGTCTTGCCTTCCTCATACCAAATCCCAATCGACTTTCAGAAAGTGCGTAGCGCAGCTCATGCAAGGATCGTAGGCCCGAATGAGCTTCTCGATCTCGTGCTCGATCGTCGGACGGTCGGTATCCGGCAGCAGTCCGTCGACCAGTCCCGCGATGTCGCGCTCGATGTTGATCTGATTCTGTCCGGTCGGCACGATGACCTCGCCCCGCCGCACTAGCCCATCCTCTCCGACCACGATCTTATGGTAGAGCGTCCCGCGCGGCGCCTCGACCACGCCGATCCCCTCCCCTTCACGAATCTCCGGCCTGATGGGCGCCTCGACCGCAAACTCACGTCCCTGCAGCAGTTCGATCGCATGATCGATGCTGTGCAGCAGTTCGATCGCCTGAGCCAGATTGTTGCGGTAGATGTTGGTGGAAGGAAACAGCTCCAGCGTCCGACCCAGCGATTCCCTAGTCTGCAGATGCAGCGTTTCCTGGGCCAGATTCAGTCGGGCGAGCGCTCCGACCATGAACGGCCGTCCCTCGTGCGTATAGGCCGAGGCGGTCGAATACGGCAGCACCACATGCTCCAGCAGGTCGGGATAGCGCTTCTCGCCGTACCGTTCGCCATGGCTCGTGACCACGTCACCGTCCAGGAACCAGTAGCTGCCCTTCGGCACCAGCGCCTGATAGTCCATGTCACGGTCGAAGCTCCAGTCGCAGCGTTCAAAAATCGCGATGCAGCGCATGGCCGCCGGACGTGCCGCCTCCAGCTTACGAATTGCCTCCTCGATCTCCTCCTTCGACGGCAGATGATTGAACCCGCCGAGAGTCGGATAGGTCGCATGGACCGACCGACCGGCCACGATCTGGGCCAGGTAGTTGCCTGCCGCCTTGATCTCGAAACAGTCATGCAGATGCTGATGCTGTTCCTCGTCGTTCTCGTCAAAAGACAGGAAATTGTCCTTGCCGTAGAGGTCCGGCATGACGAAGATGTACAGGTGAAGGGCGTGGTCGCGGATGTTCAGCCCGTACATGGTCAGGTGACGGAGGTCCATGGTCTGCGGCGACGGCTGCAGGCCGACCGCGTTCTCGCAGGCTTCGATGGCGCACATGACGTGGGCGTTCGAGCAGGTACCGCAGATCCTCGACAACAGCGGCGGAATGGCCGCCAGAGGCTTGCCCTCGACCGCCTTGGAAAAGAAGCGCTTGTACTCCTGAATCTGATAGTGAACGTGTTCCACCTTACCGTCGCGGATGCGCAAATCGAGTTTGGCGTGGCCCTCGACCTTGCAGATGGCGTCGAGCGATATGTCTTGCGAATGCATAGGCTACAGGCGTTACTTTTCGGATGCCCAGCCGGCCCTTACCTGGGCCACGGCCGAGTCGACGGTGTCGAGAAAGCGCTGCGGATCCATCGAACAGCCGGGCACCTCGGCGTCGACCTTGATCACGTCGCTCAGCTTGAGCACCTGATCCAGGTGACCGAAGCGCTCGACCAGGAACCCGACGTCCTGCTTCTGCTCGTCGCTGAACAGGTTGCGCTGGGCCGACGGCATGCCGGTCACGGCACACGAACCGATCGCGACTACCAGCGTCGCCAACTTCCGGATCTCGCGGATTTCCTGGGCCTGGGGCTCGCCGGCCACCGCCCCCTCGATGAAGGCGATGTCCATCTGGTCGAGGACATTATTGGTCTGCAGTACGCGGGCATGCCGAAAGTCGAACAGTTCGCGCCACTCCTGCCAACGGTCGTTCAGCAGTTCGGTCATGACGATGGTGTTGTCCTCGCAGCAGGCGAAGCTGAACCAGCCGATGCGTACCTTTCTGGGCTTGTCTTGTTCGTTCATAGGTGTCGTTTATTTTTTGGGCAGGAGCGTCGTCAGGTCGGATTCCGGATCGGACAGCAGCGCCATCTGGCCGGAGATGTCTACTTCGCCCTCAATGGCGGCCTTTATCGGAGCCAAGTCGCTGCCGCGGTTGATCAGGAAGCCGCCGACGACCGATCGTCCATTCCGAACGACAATGCAGCCGTACGAGCCGGACTCTACCCGACCACGAGGAAAAAGCCGTCTGCTTTCGCACCTGATCCGTCCGACAAAGGCCAGACTCAGGCCGAAGCCGTGCGAAGTGTATGAAGATACGGCCCGGTAGGACAGATTCCGACCGAGCATGTTGAGTGCGGCGGTCCGTCCCTGCTCCTGCGCATCCAGCCAAGTACCACAGATATATGGCTCTCCGACAGCCGGATCGTCGAGCTCGGCCACGTCGCCGGCCGCCCAGATGCCGTCCAGGTTAGTCTTCAGATGCTCGTCGGTCCTGACGCCGCGGCCAACTGCCACCCCGGCCCGCTCCAGCCAACTGCCGTCGAACTGCACACCGATGCCGATCACCAGCAGGTCGCAGTCGATCTCGGTGCCGTCCTTCAGCCTGACGCCCTCGACACGATCATTCCCAAGCACTTCGGCAACTTCCGACTTCAGACGAACCCGGACTCCGCCCTCCGTCAGGGACTGCTCGATGAGCTGTCCGGCGGTCCGGTCCAGAACCGGCTCCCAGAAATAGGTTTCGCGCACCATTACCTCCACCTCCAGTCCGGCCTGCCGCAGCAGGTCGCACATCTCAAAACTGACGAAACCTGCGCCCACGACCACGGCCCGTTTAGCCCGACGGATCTCCGCCATGACCGTACGGGCGTCGTTCACCGTCTTCATGTAGCTGACGCCGACCTTGCCGGACAGCCCAGGCACGTCCAGCTTCCTTGCCGGACAGCCGGTGGCCAGAAGCAGCTGACCGAAGCCCAGCTCGGTACCGTCATCCAACGTCACCGCATGATCCCCGACCGAAAGGCGTTCGGCCCGTCGGCCGGACATGAAGTCGATGCCCTGCTCGGCGTAGCGCTCCGGCTTCCTCATCCAGATGGTCTCGAACGGCACCTTGCCCAAAAAAAAGTTCGGCTTGGAAAGCAGGATGCGCGAATACAGCGGACAGGGTTCGTCCGAAATGATGGCCACTCGCGCGGCAGGTTCCTCCCTCTTTAACGTCTCGGCGGCGGTCGTCCCCGCGATACCGCCGCCGATGATCAGGTAGTCGTACCTTTCCATTTGTAAGGCGTCCTAACTAGGCCGGAAAGATCTGGTTGCCGGCCTCGTCGTAAAGATAGATGGCCCGGACCGGACAGGACTGGGCCGCGGCAAGCAGGGTGTCGTCGGAGATCACCCCGTCCTCGAGGTCAACCTTGTCGGTCTGGTCCGAGACCCGTTCGCCGCCCTTCCTCTTCAGCACGGCCTTCTGCTCGGTGTCGAGCTCGAAAACGCTGCCGGCCGCCGCCACGCAGGGCGCAGCGCCGATGCAGCTGTCGCGGTCGATCTTGATGCTGGCGATCTTTCTCTCTTCTGGCATAGAAGTACGGTTAGTCCTTAATGTCTAAAAAACTTTACTTGGTCTTGGCCGCCCGTTCCTTAAGCAGACGTTCGGTTTTCTTGTTGCGAATCTCGATCGCCGCGTCCGGACATATCTGTTCGCACAGCTCGCAGCCGATGCAGACGGCGGTGTCGATCCTGATCGCCGGCTCCCCCAACAGTCCCAGCTCGCTCTCGTCCCAGCTGATCGCCCTGACCGGACACTTCTCGATGCATTGGCCGCAGCTCTTGCACAGGCCTAGGAACCGCGTCACCTGCACGTCGTCGGTCTCGCTGACTGTTGGACGAAACCGCCCCAGTCCCCCATTTTCTTTCGATTTCTTAGCCATAATGACGCTTTACCTCGACTACCAATAATCCGCAGTCGAAACCAGTCGACTTGGATTATATCATCATTCAAACAAAAAACCGAAGTGCGGGCACAACTCGAAAGAGGCTTAAAAAACAATACCCAACGGCCGATCATTTCCATCCGCTCCGGTCCTAGCTAATTTCGAGCGAATCCTCGTTCAGTGGTTCAAGCGCATCGAGCAGGGCCGTATCGGCAGCGAATGGATTCAACCAAATGCGTTCGTTCTCCGATCGCAGTACGAGCGGCAGGCGAGCCAGAGCGTCACCCGGTCCGGTAACGACCCGGAAGCAGCGCACCGGCCGGCCGCGCCAGTACCCGTCGACGTCCCAGACTCCGGCCAGAGTCAACAGTCCGCCGTCGACCGAACGAAACCGCCGCATCTCACCGCCCGACCCGACGGAGAAGGACGAGACCGGTACCAGCAGCCGCCGCTCCAGCAGATGTCGACTATGCCGTCCGACCAGGTCCTCGATCCGCACGTCGACCGACAGGCGGACATCGTCCGACAGCCGCGACTCCCCCTTCCCCCAACGCATCAACTCCATGCTCCGACCGGCCGAGTCGCGGATCACCGCTCCCCAGGCCCCGGGCTCGACGCGCTGCCGGTCGGTTCTGGCACCGCCCGAGGGTACGGAAAAACGCGCTGTAAGCTGAGACGGGGTAGTCCTAAGTTCCAGGCTGATACGCATACGACCGGAGAGGCTACTTCTGAAAGTTAAGCAGCTCGTCCCAGCGGCGGTAGAGCTCGCGCGTGGCCTGCAGATCGCGAACGTTGTAGCGGGCGATGTCCAAGTACCGTCCGCCGGTGAACATCTGACCGACCTCCGAACCGGACACGCCGCCGACTTTGGGGCTCGAAATACCGAACGCCAGACACCACTCATGCAGGCTGCCACGCCGCGGCCAAGTCGCCCCGTAAAAGGTTAGCTGATCCAACAGATCGATATGCTGCGGTGCGGGCTGCAGCTTGAGGTACCGGTTGGCCATCAGGTCGACCGACGGGCGCAGGCCGTTCACTGCCGACCTCACGTTCAGGAACGGCACGTCGAACGTCCGGCTGTTGAAGCCGACCAGCTTGCGGCAGGCCCGAGCCACTTCCCAGAACCTTCGCAACGCGTCGCCCTCCGAGAGTGCCGAGAGCTTGATGTCGTCTTCCTCGATCTCCTGTCCCTCCTGTCCGGGTGCGACATAATAGACCGCACCGCGGTCGGTCTCGGCATCGAGTACGCCGATCGCCGCCACCTCGGCATACAGCGGGTTCAGGGCCAACAGATTTTTTTCCTCCTCCAGCGTCGCCTCCGGGTCGGCCGATTCCTCCCGCGCCCGGGTCGCTGCCCTCTCGACGACCTTATCCTGCAACGACGGATCGAGCCGCTCAAACGGCCGGGCTACTGTCTCGATGTCAAAGATGACGGTTCGGTAGTATCCGGTATCCATAAATTTAATTCGATAAGCGGCTAACGGCAGACTCAGTATATCAGTCGTGCCCGTAACCGAGGGCTCGTCACTGCGGCAGGACGGCCAGAGCCAGATGCCGTGCCGTATATCTCCTCAGCCGATCCGCCTGTTCCGGAGTGATGACCTCACAGGGCACGCCCCAGTGCAGGGCCACGATCTGACCGGCAGACAGCTCGTCCATATCCTCGCGCGACTCGAACGGGCGCAGCACGGTCCGCAGTTCGGACGACCCCAGCCAGACGGATCGGCCATCGGTTGCAAGCGGTTCGACCTCGACGGTCACCTTGGGACCATGCACGGACAGGACTTCGCCCGGTGCGATCCGGCAGGAGTCCAGACTGTCGAGCGTATGGAAGATGTCGGCCTGACCAGTCCGCCGCCAGACGCTCAGCACATGAAACGAATGATGCGGCACTGCGCCCAATCCGATCCGGTCGGAAACCGAGGAAAAGCCGGTACCCAACTTCCGCCGCAGGCCCAAGCCGTCCTCCAGATGCCGATAGAACCGCTGCCTGTCCACGCCGTCGAGCAGCTCGTTGCCTAGCCAGTAGGCCTCAACTACACGGTCGTCGAACATGTCGGCAATGCCGTTCGCCTGCGCGATCAGCCTCAAGTACGGCGCCAGAGTCTTGAAGGCGGACAGCATGGCCCGCAGGCCGAAGTCCGCCTCCCCTTCCCCGATGTAGGCCAGCAGCTCACGATTGGCATCCGGCCCGCAGTAATGCAGGCGGTTCGGCCCAAAGGCGTAGCGGCTGCAGCGAAGTATTCCGTCCATAGTTCTCGCACTATAGCCCATGACCGAGGAACAAACAAAAGGCCCCCGACCAGCGGGGGCAAAGTAAAAAGTTCGCGGCGGTCCGACGTCATTCCATCCAACGGAACTCGACGAAGTCGCCGTCCTGGTCAACACAGGGATTGTAAAATCTAGCAAGATCGGTCAGCGTCGCTTCCATTTCCGGTCGTGTCCGGCCCTCGACCCTCATCTGCAAAACGACCTCCGTCGCCGCACGTTCCAGCAGCCACAGGTTCTGCCAGCTCGGCAGCAGTACCCGACCCTCAACCAGACAACCTTCCCTATCTGTCGTGACCTGATGGCAGAGGATGCCACGCGGCGCCTCAACCCAGCTTCTGAACCTCATGCCGCCAACGGCTATCAAGTTCGGAGCTACAGTCGCATCGTCTACCTCAGTCGAGCACGACCCAAGCGTCGCCCCGATAGCTACGACAAGGATTGTCGACTCCAGCATCTCTTTACCCAGCAGCGAAAACGGATTGGACGGAAAGGTAGGATCAAGACGCCGATGGCGACCTTTCAAGGTGTTCAGTCTGGCCATCGGTCCGACTACGGCCGGAATGCCAAAACTGTGGGTCAAACGTCGAATTCCCTGCTCAGAAAATACGTGGTCCAGAACCGGGTCATGGGCAGCCCCGAAATAACCAAAGGGCTTCAGCCAACCATACCCGAGGCAGCGAACATCGAACGACGGAAGACAATACGGAAACTTCCGACCCGCAACGGCAAACGCCAGTTCCCGGGCACCTTTCGAGGCCTTTTTTGTCAGCTCACTCCAGTTAGGAACTAGATGCGCAAAACTTGCGAATTCCGCACCGGACAGGAAGACCGAGACTACGGCCTGACCGCACCGCATCAGGTCCTCGGCCCAACCGAGATAAGCCGACCTTTCGGCCTCGTCGTCGCCCATCAGTCCGGCCCGTATGCAACTGGCCAGATGCAGACCGTGGGCCCGCAGGGCGAAACCCCACAGTCCCAGCCGGCGGCGATCCGACTCGTCCGGCGAGACCGGTTTTCCCAGTGCCAGATCCCGAATTCCGGCTGCGGCGACCAAGTGCGGCACGGTCTGCAGTAACGTCTTCTGCATGACTTCCGGCAACCCCTGAACTAGACAGCCGACCAAACCGGCATACGGATCGTGTGAGGGCTGTTCGACCGTCACCCTACCGAAAATGTCGACACTTACGACCAACCTCGGCGGTGAGACGACTTCTTCTGCTTTCTCCGACATTTCCTCCACCTCTGATAAAGAACTGATCCGAAAAGTTACCTCCCCGCCGGACGAAAGTCAACCCGAACCGCCGCAAACCATGGCTTTCGAACAAAAAAGCCCACCTAACCGATGGGCGACTCCGAGGACGAGAAATACATCATGGCTGCACCTGTCGGATATCACTCCAACACCGCCAATACCAGAGGCCTTTCTTTCCACCAGTGACGAGAAATCAGTCTCGCCGGAAGTTTGACCAAAGTGACCCGATATTCTCTTTCAGCTCTCACGAGAGAAGCGGCAGCAGAGAAACAGCCGATCTCTTCCGGATATTCGTCCGGATCGTTCTGGACGAAAGCACCAAGAGCCAAAACGACATTATCCTCACGACTTAGGGTCAGGACTTTCCAAACCCTTTCGCACCTCATGGCCGCAACCATCTCTACCGGCGTGGCCAAACGTACGCCGCCGACAGCCGACCAAATCTCGAAGTCCTTTTCAGAGACTATTTCAGTCCCGACTAAGGCCACTTTAACCCTCTGCCGACCGACCTGAGAGGCCGGTGGCACGGACGGCTGCAATACCTGTTTCCGCCAGAGAGAACCGCCCAGCGAACACAAAGCGATCATTGACTCCGCATAGTCTACCTCAACTATGGGACCATTTAGGCAGATCATCTTCCCACCTTTCTTTAAAGAGCAGCTGAAGATTGGCACTTTTCTGGAAAATGATCAAGACTCGTTCCGTTTTTGCCCATCCAAACACACGACGACCCCGGATTCTCACTTCCGGGGCCGTCACATACTTATGGGTTCATCGGACAGTTTCATATCTTTTTCTGAGAAGAAGCGGCCGGTACTCCACTGTTGCGGGTACGAAAAACACTCTAAACCGATCTTAAAAAGCTGTCAAGTAGGGCCGATTTTCCTGACCTTGCGAAAAATTACCCTTAATTGTCCTATCTGTCACCGGAATAAGCCCTTTTACGACCGAAAAAGCGCAGCTTAACCAGTTCAGTCAGGCAGAAATAGACCGCGACGATAGCCAGGACCGCAGCCAGCTGCCACGGATGAGGCGAGACGAATCCAAAAAGCCTGTGCCCCCAACCAGTATACGGCAGGACCAGACAGACTACGGCCATCACCCCCATGATCCAGCTCACCGACGGCGGTATCCGCGGGCCGCGATAGAACGGTCCGGCTGTGCGGACGGAGAAGATGAGTAAGATCTCGGTCAGAGCACTCTCCATGAACCAAAGTGTCCGCAATGGCTCAGCGCCCAGACCGTGAAAGACGCCGAAGGTCAGGAAGTCGAAGGCACTGCTCACCACCCCCAGCACAGTCGCCATCAGGATGACCTGACGGGCGTCGTAGTGGTTGGGCCGCCTGAGCTCCGACGGATGGGCCGCATCGGCCGCCACCGTAATCATCGGTGCGTCGGTCAGCAGGTTCAGCAGCAGGATCTGCACCGGCAGCATGGGCAGGAACGGCACCAAGAGCGAAGCGATCGCCACCGAGTAGAAGTTGCCAAAGTTTGCGGCCAATGTGACGGTCAGGTACTTGATGACGTTGGCGAAGTTCCGGCGTCCGATCTCCGCGCCGTCCACGATCGCCGACAGGCTGGCATCGCCCAGGATTATGTCAGCGGCGTCCTTGGCCACGTCGGCGGCGTTCTCCACCGCTATGCCTACGTCGGCCAGACGCAGGGCCGGCACGTCGTTGAAGCCCTCCCCCAAAAAGCCGACCGACCGTCCGGCCTGCTGCAATAGGGATATGATGCGAAACTTCTGCTCCGGATTGACGCGGGCAAAAACCACAAAACGGCCGACTGCCTCGACCTGTCCCCCGGCATCGAGCGCGTCGAACTCGTGACCGGTGATAACCTCGGACGGATCGGTTACCAATCCCAACTGTTCAGCCACTGCACCGGCCACCTCCCGGGCGTCGCCGGTCAGCATCTTGATCTGGATCCTCATCTGACCAGCTTTATGTATGGCTGCGGCCGCCCCGTCCTTCAGCGGATCCTCGAACGACAGTGCACCGACGAACTCCAGACCGGTCTCATCCTCTACGCTAACCGTCTCGCAACCGGAGGACATCGCCCTCTCGGCCACGACCAAAACCCGACGTCCGGCCAGACCCTCGCGCTCAAGCCAGCGACCCAGCTCGATCGGCTCGCCGACCCGACCACACAACTCCAGCACTTCGTCGGGCGAACCGCGAACCACCAGACGACGTCCGCCGTCAGGATCCTCCACCAGCACGCTGCCGCGACGTCGATCGGGATCAAATGGAAGCTCGGCGACCTGACGGTAACGAGCCGCCTCCCCCGCCACTCTCTGGCCGGCAAAGCTCCGCAGCGCCCGGTCAAACGAGTTGCCAACCGAGCGACAGCCTTCCGCAGCCGGAGATCCGACCAGACTCAGGATCACGCACCGTTCCGGATCGTCGGCCATAATGACCGACACCTCCAGCTCGTTCCTGGTCACGGTCCCGGTCTTGTCGATGCAAAGCACGTCCACGCTGCCCAGATCGTCCACTGCCGACAGCCGCTTGACGATGACTTTCTTGGCGGCCAGACGCAGCGCGGCTCGCGTATGGGTCACGGTCATGACTACCGGCAGGGCCTCCGGCACCACCCCGATAGTCAGAGCGATGAAGAACAGCAGCATCTGGTCGAGATTTCCCCAACCCCTGAGGACGACGTTCAACAGAAAGATCACCAGGAGCGTCACTCCCACCATCTTAAGTATGAAACGGCTGAACGAGCCGATCTCCCGCTCGAAGACGCCCGAAGATGCGGACCGTCCGGCCAACCCGACGATCAGGCCGAGCGAAGAATGCCGCCCAGTCGCGAACACGACCGCTAAGGCCTCGCCGGACAGGAGCGAGGTTCCGGCGAAGCCGACGTTGCCCGCATCGAAGTAGTCCTGCGGCTCGACGGACGCAGTCCGGCACGACTTTTCGACGTGGACCGACTCGCCGGTCAGCATCGACTCGTCCACAGTGACGCTGTCGGCGGACATAAAACGCACGTCGGCCGGAATCCGGTCGCCGGCCGCCAGGCGCAGCACGTCGCCCGGCACCACCCGCTCCGAACCGACCGAAGTCGGCTGGCCGTCGACCAGGACGGTGACGTCATAGCGCCAGTACCCGCGAAGGAGACGTACGGCCTGCTCGGCCCGATACTCCTGGTAGAAACTGAGTGCAGTGTTGATCAGGACAAAGACTGCGATCAGTCCGGCATCGACGTACTCTCCGGCATACAGCGCCACTGCCACAGCTCCGGCCAACAGGTACACGAACGGCGAACGAAACTGGCGCAGCAGGATACCCCAGGCCGTCGTTTGTCGGACCGTAGTCTCGTTCAGTCCGCAGTCGGCCAGCCTATGACGTCGCTCCTCGGACGACAGGCCGCCACTACCGGACTTCAATCCCGCCAACAGGTCCTTGGTCTCGGAAACCGCCGCCTGTCGGTAGTCGCGAACGTCACCAAACGACCGGTCTGAGGATGTCTCTATACTCATTGTCTTTATCTAAAAAGCCCTTAACCCCTAAATGACCCTATCCAAAACGCGGTCCTCTATCCGCCGAAGGCCCGATGCACGTCGAACCACCGACCGATCGGCGACTCGAAGATGTAGAGCGCTCCGTTCAGGGTGATCCAGCCGGTCCAGTCGCGCCGCGGCGCCAGAAAGATGTCGGTCCTGGCCCAGTTGGTCAGCGGATCGATCTCCATGAACGGATACCAGCTGAACCCGTCGCGCGAGACCACTACGCCGCTCCGGCCGGAGAACGAGTCGACCTCGTTGGCCTCGTTGTGGAAGGCCGCATAGTAGACTCCGTCGAACCGCATCAGGCTGTAGGTGAAGCCGGCCCAGCCGAAGGGAATCGGACTCCAGACCTCCTCGGTCCGGTCAGTGCCGAAGTCGTATCGCGCCAGGCCCTGCGACTGCAGACGGTCCGGGCCCAGCAGCAGGCCGTTGCCGGGAACCTGGACATGGGCGGTGAAACCTTCGCTCCAGACCTGCCGCCAGGTCAGCCCGCCGTCGTCGGACTTGACCGTAAAGCGGGCCACGTCCCCCACTCCCACGAACAGCTGTCCGTCGACGTAGGCCACGTCGTGCAGATGACGCAGTTTGAACCGGCCGTCGCCCTCGCGATAAGTGACGGCGTACTCGGGGAACATCCGCTGAAAGTCGCGCCAGACCTGCCAGGTCAGCCCGTCGTCCGTACTGCGGTAGAGAAGCGCCGAGTTGTAGGAATGCAGCGAACCCCAGAGCGTCCCGTTCCCGTCGTCGGTCAGTCCCCAGAAGGTTCCGTCGATGCCGGAGGCCACCTGCTGCCAGGTGACACCGCGATCCGCGCTGCGATAGAGCGTGCCCGGTCCGGCGAATCCGGCATAGACCGTGCCGCGGCTGTCCGACCCGAGGAAGATCTCGTTCGTCCGTTCGCCGCCCATTAGTACCCGCTCGACCGTCTCGTCGTTCGACAGCCGCCAGATCGATCCGCTGCCGTCCGTCTCGACCACGGCCAGGAGCAGGGTGTCGGTGATCGGATCGTAGTCCAGCCGGAAGACGTCGCCGATCGGCGGACTGAACTCCACCCGCCGCAGTCCCTGCGAGTTCTGGGCGGAAATCGAGACCGGCGGCGGAGGCGGCACCTCCGGACCGTAGGTTGGGGCGCCGTCCGTGCCGACCTGCTCCGTGGCCGGAACCGCCACGGCTGCCTCCTCAACCAACCCGCCGTCCGGACTGGGCACCAGGACAGGAGTAGCCGACCCGAACCGATCCTCCGACGCTTCCTCCATTCTATGGACCAACCACAGCAAACCGGAGCTGATTGCCATGACCGTCAGCAAAACGGCGGCCGCCACCAACCAGCTAGTCCGAACACTCATCTTGCTCATGGCTTTAAGACAGGGAATGAAACCGACTTAATCTTAGTCGGCCGGACCTCAGGATACAACAACACTGAACTACACCAGCTTTACCCGCTTCAGCCGCAGCGAATTGAGTACGACCGAGATCGAGGAGAAGGCCATGGCTCCGGCGGCGACCATCGGGTTCAGCAATCCGATGGCAGCGAACGGAATGGCGACCGCATTATAGAAGAAGGCCCAGAACAGGTTCTGTCGGATGCCGCGATAGGTGAGTCGAGCCAGCATGATGGCCTCGCCGACCTTCTCCGGTCCGCCGCCCACGAGCACGATCTGGCCGACCTCGATGGCGATGTCCGTGCCGCTGCCCATGGCCACGCCCAAGTCGGCTTGGGCTAGGGCCGGCGCATCGTTGATGCCGTCGCCCACGAAGGCGACCTTATGTCCGGACCGCTGGTGCTCCATGACGATCGCGGCCTTCTGGTCCGGATGGACCTCAGCCTCGACCCGACTGATGCCCAGCTCACGGGCCACCGCCTCGGCGGTTCGCCGGTTGTCTCCGCTGACCATGACCGACTCGAGCCCCATTCGCAGCAGCATGGCGATGGCTTCCCGAGCGCCGGGCCTAGGAGCGTCCGCCACGGCCAAGAGACCCAACAGTCGGCCTCCCTCGGACACCAGCATAACCGTCCGTCCGCTCTCCTCCAGCCGTTCGACGCTCCGGTCCAGGTCCGGCGCGACCGTGACCGACTGCCGGACGAAACCCGGCCTGCCGACCATGACCTCATGACCGTCGACCGAGCCGACTACACCCTGTCCGGGTACGGCCTTCACACCCTCGACCGCCGCCGGACTGATTCCCCGCTCGACCGCATACTCCAGCACGGCCCGGGCCAACGGATGCTCTGACAGGCTTTCCACTCCGGCCGCCACGGCGATCAGCCTGCTCCGATCCGCGTCTCCAGCCACGGACAGGTCGGTAACTTTCGGTCGGCCCTCGGTCAGCGTTCCGGTCTTGTCGAACAGCACCTCATCGATATCGCGTCCGCGTTCCAACGCCTCGCCGCTCTTGATGAGAATGCCCAGGCTGGCCCCTCGTCCGGTCCCGACTAGGATGGCGGTCGGCGTGGCCAACCCCAAAGCGCAGGGACAGGCTACGACCAGCACGGCCACGGCCGGCAGAAGCGCCGACCCAACACTGCCACTCACCACCAGCCAGACCAGAAAGGTCAGTACCGCCAGTCCGATGACCGTGGGCACGAACACGCCGGCCACCCGGTCAGCCAACTTCTGAATCGGCGCCTTCTGTCGCTGGGCGTCCCTGACCAGCCGGGCGATGCCGGAGAGCACCGTGTCCTCGCCGACCTTGGTAACCTTCATCTTGAGCGCTCCGGTCGAGTTGACTGTGGCGCCGTATACGAAGTCGCCCGGTCCCTTGTCGACTGGCAACGCCTCGCCGGTCAGCATCGACTCGTCGACGGACGAACGCCCGTCATTCACCAACCCGTCGGTCGGCATTTTTTCGCCGGGCTTCACCAGCACCAGGTCGCCGACGGCCAACTTTTCGACCGCCACCTCCTCGACCGCACCGTCCGCCAGCAGACGGTGAGCCTCCTTGGCCGACAGGGCCAACAGCTTGGCGACCGCCTCACCGGCCCGACCCTTGGAGAGCGCCTCGAAGTGCCGTCCCAGCAGGATGAAGGCCACGATTACCGCCGCGCTCTCGAAGTACAGCTTCCCGCCGACGAACATCTGCCACCAGCTGAAGCCGAGCGCCGCCGCAGTGCCCAACGACACCAGCGTATCCATGTTCGCCCGCCGCCGCAGGGCCGAACGGATCGCCGTCCGATGAAAGCCCCAACCTACGCCGAAGACCACGATCGTGGACAGGATGGCCTGCAGCCAAACCGACAGGTCATGTCCGTACAGATCGACCGACAGGTCGATGTTAAACATGGCCAGAATGAACACCGGCACGCCCAGCATGAAGGCGACCAGGGCCAGCCGTCTGGATCGGTGCATGTCGCCATGGACCGAACGCTCGCCGGACGTTCCGCCTGACTGATCCGGCGGCAGTACCTTATAGCCGGCGACCTCGACCAAATGGATGATCCCTTCCTCGTCGAGTGCCGATTCGTCGTACTCGACTGTCGCCTCGGCCAGGGCATAGTTGACGTTGGCCGATCCGACGCCCTTGGCCTCACCTAACGAATGCTCAATGTTGATTGCACAGGAGGCGCAGTGCATCCCGCCGATTTTGAATGTCTTTTTCATAATCGAGGAAATCCGTTAACGACCACTCTCCTTAGGCAGCACTATCATGGTCCCGCGGGTCATGCCCATCGAACAGGTAAAGCGAAAGGTGCCCGGACGGCTGGGCACGAAGCGGACCGAGTTGAAACCCGGACGTAGCGAAGTCCGAACGCCGAATTCGCGCAGGACCAAAGAGCTGGCGCAGCCCATGCGGTCGCTGCCGTAGATATCCCACCTGACCGGCGTGCCCACCTGAACGTAGAGCGTGTCGGGCGCGTACTCGAGCGTCGAGGTAACCTCCATCTGGATCACCTGCTCGCCGTTCTCGATGTGCGCGACCGGTGCCTTGACCCCTGCCGTCTCGACCGGCACCTCGGATGAGCCGCTGTTGAGCAAGGTGGCCGCACCGGCGAAATTGGAGAAGCCGACCGCTACCACAAAGATACCGATGCCCACGCTCAGATATTTCCTGATGCGACCGGCGGCCGAACCGGCAGCCAGACCCAGTCCCAGAAGGGCCGGTGCGGTGCCCAGGGAGAAGACCGACATGATGACCGCTCCGCCGAGGACCGAACCCGAGGATGCGGCCAGCAGCTGCATCGACTGAGTGAAGCCGCACGGCAGGAAGAAGGTCAGTGCACCCAGGCCCATGACGGTCCAGGCCTGACCCTTGCCGGCCCGCCGTTCCATGAAACGCGAAATGCGCTTCGACAGGCCGAAGACCGATCCTCCGGCAAAGACGCCGGACAGACCGAAACCGACTCCGATCATTATCGCGGACACGACCAGCAAGAACAGTCCGTTCAGTCCGGTCGACAGACCGATCATGTTTCCCAAACCACCGACCGCACCGCCCAAGACGGCGAAACCGACGATTCTTCCGACATTGAAGATCAGATGCGGTTTGAAACGCTCCATCAGCGACTGACCTCTGGGTGCAGAAGCGGCCACCGCAGCTACCAGACCGCCGACCACGGCCGAGCAGGACGAAAAGGAGGCCACTAGACCGACAAAGAACACCGCGGCCAGACCGGCCGATGAGTCGAGCGATGCGCCGGTCGGCAGAATGCCGGACTTGAAGAAGACCAGGTACAGCGAGAAGGCCAGGGCGAAAACCGTTACTCCCCGCAACCAGTCGATGCGCCGGAATACGGAGCTGCGGCGTCCGTCATCGACGGAAAAATGATATTTTGAATCGTTAGCCGCACGTTCCAAGTCGGACACGGAAGGTATTTCGTCGTCTTTGACGGTCAACCTGACCAGACCGGTTCGGTTCGAGGCGTCAGCCTCGGACACGCCCGGCAATTTTCTGAAGGCTCGCTCGAGCAGGACCTCACAGCTGGCGCAGGTGGTCCCCTCGACACGAAAGACTATTTTCTTGGACATAAAAGGAGTGACTGAAATTAGAACGGAGATGGTTTCCGCCTACAGGTCACTCCCTTTTCACGATAGTTCTGGCGCTCTGAGTAGACGACGGCGATGCTGGCACTGCAAGCAGCCGCGGACGGAAAGATACTAACGATCCGACCACCACCGTTGCGAAAGCCATCACGGCGAAAACGTACGGCAGCACCGTCAAGATGTCCGTCAGACCGGCCGTGGGCAGCAGACCGGATGTCAGGCAATGAGCCGAGCAGGTTACCTTCTGGAGAAGGTTGCCACAGTCCGAACCAAGGCATGGCATCATGATCCCCTGACCGTAATGACTGCCGTTCGACCCGTAACCGCTCGCGCCCAGGCTAAATACCAGGCCAAAGGCCAGCATTGCCGGAATCAGGATTAGGTAAAGCATTTTCTTCATAAGAAGCTGTCTCTGCTTTCAGAGTACAGTCCAATCGACGGATGGGCAATCGCCGACTGCATATCCGCAACGGATCGCCCCACAGACCGCAGCCGTTCTGCTATCCTGAGCTCATGCCCGAAACAAGCGACATAACCTACACGATACGCCGTTCGGTCCGCGCCAAACGGCTGAGGGCGACCGTCTATCCGGACGCCCGGGTCGTGGTCACCGCCCCACCGGCCGCTTCGGTCCGGACGATCGTCCGTTTCGTCGAGAAATACGGCGACTGGATCCGACAGAAGCTGGCCAAGAGGAAGAAGGCGGCCGACTGCGCCTACCTGCCCGGCGGACGACGCGACTACCTCCGTCACCGCGAAACCGTCCGCAAGACGGTCCACGATACGCTCCGGCGGCTCAACTCCGCCTACGGCTTCACCTACGGCCGCGTCTCGATCAAAAACCTGTACGGACGCTGGGGCAGCTGTTCGTCCAAACGTAACCTCAACTTCAACTACAAGCTGATCCACCTGCCGCCGCACCTGGCCGAGTACATCATAGCCCACGAGCTGTGCCACCTGGGCGAGATGAACCACTCGGTCCGCTTCTGGAAGCTGGTCGCCAGGACCATACCCGACCACCGCGACCGCCGACGAGAGCTTCGGAAGTACTTGATGTAGCGGAAAACCGAAACCGTTCGCAAAAACGTCAGTCAAATTAACAATTCTGAACCGTTATCCGATATGACCAACCTAAAAAAGATGTGGATCGGTATCCTCACTTTAGTCCTAATCCTACTAGGTACAGCGATATATATTTTCATCTGGCCTGTTTCCGGTCTGAATCTGGAAGTAAGCTGGCGATGCAATCTACGAAAAGGCAAGATGGTCGACACTAGCTGTGGAATCGCTGGCTGCTTCTATAGGTGTTCGGTTATCTATCCAGACGCGAATCAGGTTTGTCAGACTTCAGACGACTGTCTAGGCAAATGTATATCCTTCGACGAAGGAAACATCTTTAACTTACGTTCCCTTATGGCGAAAAAAGACTCATCTGCTTCGATTGATGGGTGTTCCTTCGATTGGGAGAAGAAGGAGTTTGAGTGTCTAGAACCAATGTCAGGTCAATGCTACCCCACGAAAATCATAAAGAACTGCGAATATGGACTTGAAATCATCGCCGATCGACGCCTAAAAAGCGTCGGACAGTGTTCCATGTAGTCAGAGAAGTGGCTAACATCGCCCCGTCTGGTTTATCATTCGACTAAAACAAAGACCGTCGGATGCAGCACGCACCTGACGGCCTTTTTGTCTTTAAAGAACTAAACTTTCATTTCTTAACCCATCAGCTATTTCTTAAAAACCTCCGCCAACTGCTTGAAGCTCGTCGGTTTGTATTTGTCCCATTCTTTCTGCTTCACATAAAGCATTTTGTAGGCAATCTTTTTCTGCCTATCACTTGCGTCCTCGCACCATTGCGCCAATCTCTTTATTTTTTCAATATCGTCTAGATCTTCTCGCCCCTTTGTTTCCACGATATAAATCGTCTTGCCGTCTAACTTTACAAAAAAGTCGGGATAGTAACTGGAGATTGCTCCGCTTGCGCTTTTATAATCGATCTTGAAGTGAATTTCGAAATAATTTTTGGCAAAAGAAAGCACGTCGTCCGCACCTTCCAAAAAGTCGGCAAACTCAAGTTCAAAATCGCTATCGCCGACAATCTTATTGAATACGCTCTTTTTTGGCAGCAGATATTTCTTGTCGGTAACGACAAACGGTCTCGCACCGCTTACCCTCAGATAGTTTTTTATTTCCGTATCGCCGACATCCTGCACGGTCAGATTGTTTATCTCCTTTTTGAACGTTTCCACGATTGTTTTGACCGCTTCCGGTTCGGACAGGTTCCTTAAGACATTTGCGTCATTAAGATCGACGGTTTCGTCAAACAGGTCAGCGGCGATAAATCCCTTTACCTTGCCAAAAAGTATGTCGTAGCACCCAAAAAGGTGCAGCTCCTTCATTATTCTCTGTGCGAAGAAACCAACGACACTTTGATAGTTCGGTTCGGTAGTGCTGTTCAAGACAGTAGTGTGGTGAAGTTTGTCGTCAATCACTTCCTTAAAGACGATCTCTTTCTTTTCTTCCTCGCTAAACTGTCTTATCGGGATTTTTTCGTGCTTAAATCCGGCAACATCCAATAGGTTGAGGTTCTTATATTCTCTCCGTATTCTCGGCGTCAAAACCGGCAATTCAATATCCAAATTTTCGATGTCTTTCCTTACGTTCTGGCTGTCGACTTCAATGACTGTCGGCGTGATCGGCGAGCCGGAACGGTCCATTTTTCGTCTCTCTAGCTCAACGCCCTCCGCCTTGATAGATTCCACGAACTCCATAAATGCGGGCGTGCCGATGACGCTCACATATTCCTCGATATCCTGACCGAAAAACATCCGGCGAAGTCCGCGACCCAGTGTCTGCTCCGGCAATATCTTTGAATCTGACCCGTATGGACGCAGACCGACGATAGTCGTCACGTTTTTGACATCCCAGCCCTCTTTGAGCATCAGGACGGAAACTATCACCTTGTAGGGACTTTCCACGCTGTCTATCTCATTGGCTTTCTTTCTCAAGTCCTGAAGTTCTTTTTCTTTTTTGCCGGTAGTCGTTTCCGAAATTTCACCGCTCCTGTTTGTGTGAATGGTCAAGACCGCGCCTTTCAGTTGCGGATAGCTTTTTTCTAAAAATTCGGCCACATCATCACAATCCTGTGTATCATTCGTCATTATAAACAAAATAGATTTTTTCCCTGTTGGCGATAACTCGTTATAAGTTTTCTGCCACTCTTCAACACCCAATCTAATAAAATCTTCATATTTTTCTTCGGGTTTTAAACTTGTCTTTTCTTGTAATTTTGCTTGGCTGGCTTGATCCGGCAAAACCGGATTTTTTACCACGCCCTGACGTATCGCTTCGACCAAAGGATAGTCGGAGACGGTCTGCACGAAAATTTCCCCGCGGTTGTTTTTCGGCGTGGCCGTAACGTCAATTTGCAGAGCTAACTTTTTGCCTTTTTGAAGCAGTCTGTTGTGTATATCCTCGATGGACTTGAACCACGCCATTTTTGGATCGTGTATGTGGTGCGCCTCGTCGTTGATGACCATCAGTTCATCGACATCGCGGACAATCTCGCCCAAATCAATTTTTGAATCATTAGTTTTACCGACTACCTTATTGCCCAAGAAATAATCCGACGTATCCTCATCTTCGAAGCTCGCTTCGCTGATGCTGCCCTCATAAACCCTGTGAATGTTGGTCAGAAAGATATTTCCCGATTTTGAAATCGTGCCGACTTCATCCTGCAGGTGCAGCTTTATTTGAAAATCGTCCTGCCAATTTTGTCCGCCGTAACCGTTGTCGGGCAAAATCGGATCTTCGTAAAATATCTTCAGTCCCTCAAAATCTGCCTTGATCCTGTCCAAGACGATGATGTTCGGCGTGATGAGCAGAAAGTTTTTAGAAAGTTCCGAATTTTCCTCGTAGAGCCTATGAAAATATGACCAGGCCAAGAGCAGGCTCATGACTTTCGTCTTTCCGCTTCCTGTCGCCATTTTTATCACAAAGCGGAGCCAGTCCTCGATAAACATGTTCGGACTTACCCGACCCAATTTGTCAAACTTGATCAAGTCGTATTTGTTGACGACTTTCTCAACGTCATAGATCCAAACAATCGTCTCTACCGCTTCCCTCTGCGCAAAATAATACTGAAACGCGACGCTCGTGCCGTCTTTGGCAAAGATCGTGTGCGGTTCCTCAAACCACCAGTTCAAAAGGGCTTTTGATGTCTCGCTCGCGCCCTCATAGTTGTTTTTCCGCCACCCGGCGACCCTTTCCCGAAGTTCCGGCACAAAAGGGGGCAAAAGCTTTTCATAACCCTCTTTTCTCAAATCCTCTTCGGCCGGAAACCACCGGATTGCCGGATCAAGTATCTGAAATTTGTCTTTGGGAAAGTTTTTGTGCAGTGCCATAGCTAAAGACTCACGTGAGTTTTTTGCCGGGTTTCTTCTTCGGCAGAAAATTTTCACCACTTATCACGCTTTTTCCTGTTTTTTGTTCCAAGGCAAGGCGTGCGTCTTTCGCAATTTTTCCACCTTTTTTCGCGGGAATCTTGTTTTCTTCCAAGCCTTTTGCTTGTTCCTTCTCGGCAATCTTTCTCGTGGAAAGTTCCGCAAGCGCTGTAAAAATCAACTCTTCTTCGCTCATATGATCTCGCAGGTTTTGCGCTTTTAGGCCTTTAAAGCTCTTATGATCCTTTACGGACAGTCCGCTCCATTCCTGATGAATGATGTTCGTTAAGACTGCAAACTCTTCTCCTTTTTCTACGCCACTTTCAGACCAATAATCCGTAAGTTTATTTCGGGTTTCCTGCCCCATCATGCGTCGCTGGATCCATTTTTCGCTTCGTCCCTGTTTCTGCCAATATTCACGAGAACGATCCAGTGCTTTTTCCGGATCAGTCATTTCCTGCATTCGCTCATAACCGACTTTGGCAAGCCAAAGTTTGATCGGTTCAGCTTTTTTGGACGGAACGGATTGGATGAGACGAAGAATCGTTTCTGCACTTGCCACATCGGTCATGTAGAACTTGCCGTCTCCTGACGGCAATTTCAGTCTGTCACAAAATGTGACAGACTCATTTCCCTCTTTTTTTAAGCGACTTTTGAGAGTCGTCCAATAGCTTTGAGCTCTTTTAAAATCTGCCTGTTCGGTGAGTGCGGCGACAATATCAATCACCGAAAAAAACCAAGTTTCTGTTTTTTCGTCATAATGCCGACGAATCTTGAAATTTTCGAAGACTGCCAGTGAATTTTTCATGATGGCAGTCTCAGACTTTTAACGCAACGAGCCTGTTGAACACTTCGTCCGGTTTGAGATAGTCGAGTACCTGTCTCGGCCTGTCGTTGAGCTGGCGCTGTACCCGCTTCAGTTCACGGGTCGGTACCGTCCTGAAGTCCGTTCCTCTGGGGAAGTACTGCCGGATGAGCCCGTTGGTGTTCTCGTTCGTCCCGCGCTGCCATGGCGATGCCGGATGGGCGAAATACACCTTGATCCCCGTCTCCTTCGTGAAGCGCGCATGGCCGCTCATTTCTTTCCCCTGG
>MNWN01000048.1 GCA_001872545.1 Parcubacteria group bacterium CG1_02_58_44 | reverse complement strand
AAACTTTGCCACGAGCATCCGCGGGATTATTCGAGCGGAAGTTGAGGTCGTCAAAAGAAATGAGCTGCACAAATTTGTCGTTCTCCCAAAGCGCTGGGTTGTTGAACGTTCGTTTGGCTGGCTCGAAAAGAGTCGGAGACTATGGAAAAACTGCGAACGAAAACTCAATACCAGTTTGCAAATGATGACGCTGGCGTTTCTCGTACTGCTACTCAAAAGATTTTAGACAGGCTCTTAGCTCCTCGGACTGGTTAATCCGAAGGAATCTCCTTGTGAATAAAAACTAAGAGGAAGCATAGCACGAAATTTGGACTACAGCATTTACGGATATACACAACGAGTTACCGAGCACTCGTCACTGTCATAAAGTCCTGTGACCGAGAGAAGAGGCGCATAGTTCGTCTGTCTTCGTTTTTTCGGACTGTGCTATAGTTGAATCGGTCGAGACAATATCTCGACTTGTCTAACTTGAACTAAGTTATCAGTATGAAAGGTTTCAGCGTTGATCTGGAGAAGCGGACGCTCGAAAACGAATTTTTCCGTCAGGTACTCTTCACAACCGAACGCAGCCAGCTGGTGCTCATGGCCCTGCAGCCGAGCGAGAACATCGGCCTTGAGGTGCACGAGGATCGTGATCAGTTCATCCGGGTCGAGGCCGGACAGGGCCGGGCGATCATCGGCGGCGAGGAGTTTGTTCTCGAGGACGGCAGCGCTGTGGTGATTCCGGCCGGATCGGAGCACGACATCATCAACGGGCCGGAAGGGGTCATGAAGCTCTATACCTTATATACCCCGCCAGAGCACCAGGATGGCACGGTTCACAAGACCAAAGAGGAAGCTCTGGCTGCCCATCACTAGCTCTAAAACGAGAAACATGGAATTTTGGCTTAAATCCTACGTTTTTTGTTGCCTGGATCCCGGATAATCGCTGACGCGATTTCCGGGATGACAAAAAGAGTAATAATATATGTCGTCCCGGGCGGAGACCCGGGACCCAGGAGCAAAAAAGGCCGAGCGAATCCTGGATCCCGGCTCAGGGCCGGGATGACATTCATTTTCTGGATCCCGGATATCGCTCGCTGCGCTCGCAGTTCCGGGATGACAAGTTAGGAAGGAAAGCAATTCCGAGATGACAAGTTAAGAAGGAAAGCGGTTCCGAGATGACAAAAAAGGACGATCTCGGCCCGAAATGACATTTGTTAGCAGAAAGACGTCATTAAACACCTTTGTCGTCCCGGCCTCCGAGCCGGGACCCAGAAGCAAAAGAGATCGGATCCTGGATCCCGGATAATCGCTGACGCGATTTCCGGGATGACAAATTAAGGAGTGTCTCGATTCCGGAATGACAGATTGAGAAGAAAGGCGGTTCTGGGATGACATGGTTTTAAATGACGCTCCCCAGGCTCACGCCCGAGGCTTGAACTCCGCAATCAAAAAACTATTTCTTGAAGAGATGCTTCCTGATCGGAAAGAGGGCCAAGGTTCCGATCAGGCTGATTCCGGTCAAAGTGATGATCAGCGGACTGTAGCCGACCATGGTGGCCACAACACCGCCGATCGAGGCGGCGGCAGCCGAACTGAGGTCGGTCAGGGTAAAATAGACGCCCCAATCGGTCCCCTCGCGTCCGCGATCGATGTGCCGAGTGAAAAGCGCCATATAAGAAGGAAAGGTGAAGGCTACGATTCCGCCATACAGAAACTGCATAGCATAGAGCTGACCGGGGGTATGGATCACCAAATAGAGAAGCGGCATGAACGCCGCGGCTATCGATCCAAAAAACATGATCCAAAAGTCGTCCTTCTCGCCGCGTATTCTGTCGATCAGGGCCGCGGCCGGAATCTGTACGATGCTCTTGGTGATCAGATAGATGGCGGCGGCAGTACCGGCCACGGCCGCATTGCCGCCTTCGATATACTCGACGATGAACAGCGAAAAGATCGGACCCAACAGCCCGAGCGCCCCCATCCAGATGACGTCAGAGATAACCAGCAGGCGAACCACGCTGTTCATGTTCAGCAAAAAATAGTCCCTGACCGGTACGCCACGTTTTCCCATAAAAGAAGAAAAGATTCTTAAGGTCTGAAATTCAGAACCGCTGAACTGCAGCGGGTAAAGCTTATCAGATCAGCTGTCGCGGCACCAAGACAAAGCTGACCGGAAGATCTCTGACCAATTCACTGTCGTCTCCATCGACCGAAAGGCAAAAGGATTCAGAGCAGCAAGAAAAACCGCCCTCAGGAGGAGGGCGGTAAGGAGAAAAGAGCATTAACGGCAGAGCAGGACCGGAAAGATTACCTCTGAACGACTATGGCCTCGTCCAGTCGGCAGTCCCCGGTCACGTTCCAAGGTACGCCCGGCGGTCCCCAATCCGGAGTCAGGTCGAACCATCCGCCCGTGCCCGCACCGGTTCCGACCACGAAGAAATTGAGACGGGTGGCCCGTTCCGGCATCTCGAAGGTATAGACTGCGGCCGAACCGAGCCAAGGCAGACAGACACGACCCGAAGTGACTTCAGGCGGAACAGACCAGCCCTCGGTGTCACTGCCGTAGGTCACGCAGCGTGGGGCGGTCACCGGTTCGATCAGAGTTGAAACGGGATCCAGTCCGCTGACCGTTACGACCAGCGCACCGGACCGTCGCCGACAGGAAATGAGATGCTGATCTGGTTCCGGTCCGGATTCTGGATCTGGTTCCGGTTCCGGTTCTGGCTCAGGCTCGGGTTCGGGGGTCGGACAGATGCCGCAGTCGCGAGAGCATGACTCACAAGACTCGCTCGTTCCGCAAGAACCATCGCCGCAGCGAGGTGGACATGAGCCGCAATCACGGGCACAAGAAGAACAGGATTCGCCCAAGCCGCAGTTACCGTCACCGCAACGAACTGGGCACGGTCCGCAGTCGACCGAACAACCGACACAGGACTCGCCCGGATCGCAGGATCGGTCCCCGCAGTACGGATCAGGATCGGGCTCAGGTTCGGATTCGGGTTCGGGGGGAGAAGGATCGGGTCCGCCGTAGCCCTCCCCGATGCGCAAAAGCGTACCGTCCAACCGACAGTCGCCGGACGGTCGCCAAGGAATGAAGCCGTCCATAAGCAGATCGGTGTCGAACCAGGAGTGGCGTGAAGATGACCGGGCGTCGACCACGTAGAAACCCAAGCCGTCGGTCCTTCGGGGCAGGTCGAATAGGTAGACGGCCGAATCGCCCGCCCAAGGCACGGACTGCTTCCGGGAACCGGCCGGGTACGGCACGACCCAGCCGTCGGTGTCGCTGCCGTACTGGATGGCCGACGGTTCGGCCGGCACGGCGATCAGCGCGTCGAGAATCGGTCCGGTAATGCGGATCGACAGGCGATCCGAACCGAGATCGCATCTGATGGTGTGAGGCGGGTCCCTTCCCGTAAGCGGATCAGATTCCGGGTCGGGGTCGGGTTCCGAAATCGTCCGGCACTCCCCTCCCGCGCAGGCCGTACCCGACGGGCATGACTGAAGCGCCCAGGCATTGGTGCCGACATCGTAGTCATGGACACAGACCTCATACGAAGAAACGTCGGCTATACAGCGGCGCGAACCCTGAACGCACTCGTCCGCACCGACACAACAGTCGTCCGGACAGTCTCGGCAACTCTCTCCCACGTCGCAGTTGCCGTCGCCGCAGTCCCCGACTCCGGCCCCGCCAGAACCGGACTCGCCCTCGCAATGCCGCGCCAGGTCGGGCGTAAACTCGTTCTGACCGTGTCTCATGCCGTTCGTCAGGGTGAAGATGGCGTCGGACGGGACCTGCAGCACGCGGCCGTACGAGCCGTAGAGCAGCGGCATGAACGGACGTCCGCCGACCGAACGCCGCAGCCGCATGACATAGCCGTGACTCGCGGTCGAAGAAGGCGTCTCGCTCTCGTAGCGGTCGCCGGTCACCACATAAAAGTCGTTGTCGTCCGGCATTTCGATCACCGTCCCGTCGCGAAGGACCAGACGTTCCCCTTCCGGCAGGATGCAGTCACGCGGACTCAGGCCGCGATAGTCCACGTCGAACCTAAGCCCCCAGGACTTCAGCAGCAGTTCGGACTCCAAAGCCTGTCCGTCGAAGTCGAACGGCACCCAACGTCTGAACGACTGGCCGCCCTCGCGCACCACCAGATAGAGGCCGCTAAGGCATTCGACCAGGTACCGGTCAGACGGTCCGCTGATCTCCGGACCAGACCGGTAGCATTCCAGTGCGGATTCGGAAAGGCGTACCACTTCGGCAGTCGGATAGTCTGAATCGTAGAAGAAGCGCCTGGCCCTGTAGGCTTCCCAGTCGGCGATGTGGCACAGCGTACCCTCCTCGCAGACCAGGTAGATTTCGGGGCGTCCATAGGCCTGAACCGTAGTCCCGACCGGCAGGCTGACGAACTCGTCCGTGCCGAACACCTGCCCAATGGCAAAGCCACGATAGTCGGACATCGGTTCGCAGAGCACTGACCGCCAGTCACCGCCCGGTTCGCGGCAGGAACAGTCGATGTGGATGTTTGGTCCGGTGGCGCAGCCGGATGAACCCTCATGGCCGACCACCTCACCCTGACGCACCCGCTGATTGGCCGTTACGGACAGCGACGAAAGGTGGGCCAAGTGTACCCGACAGTTGCCGTAGGTCTCGATGTAGAGATGGTTGCCGAAACCGCGATTCGCGCCCCGTGCCGGCATTCCGGAAACCGCCGGGCACGAACTGTCGCCGAGCGGCTCAAGACGGACCGTACCGTCGAACGGAGCCAAGACCGGCGAGCCGCTGCGGCCGGAGAAGTCGACCGCCAGCGGAGTCCCGCTTTCGGCCGTATGGCTGACCGTACCGTAGTTGCCCTGAGTGACCGTATGCCGCTCGGAAACGGGAAACGGCAGCACCAGTCCATAGCCGGACATGACGTGGGCCGAAACCAACGGAGATTCGTCGGTTCCGTCCCCTTCCATCCTTTCTTTTTCGCTCACCAGACAGCAGCAAGCGAGAGCCGCGGACAAGCACATGACACGCATCATTCCGTTGACGTTGGCCATGACTGACCTCCTTTCTCTGGTTGGTTTGTCAATGACCTGGACGTCCGTAGGCGCCCATGCCGCCGCGTATCGGACCTGATCGACCGATTCGCCGCAGGCATCGGCGTCCAGAAGAACTAGCGTGCGCCGTCCACGAACCCCTCGGACTGGGCCTGGCCTTCCAGATAGGCCTGATAGGAACAGGTCCGTCGGGCGGCTACCGACTGAAAGTAGGTGAAGATGACCGTTGCCGTCAGCAGCAGCAGGACGGCTGCCGTCACGGCCTGCAGGATCAGGGAGAGCTTTAGGTGGAGAGTTTGTCGTTCGTCCATACGTTCGTCGGCGGTTAGCTGTTGATTGACCTGCCCGAGACTTAACATGGCAGATTTTGGTGGTCAAAAAGATATAAAAATAGGCTAGAATAAGCCGAAATATACATTCGATAAAAATATTATCCACAGTAACTAATAGTCCAATTCTCTTCTGGATTCCGGATCAAGTCCGGGATGACATGATCTTTAAGATCCCTCCACACTCTGTCGTCCCAGGCGGAGACCCGGGACCCAGGCCGCTCCGCGGAATACATGTCCTCGGGCCGGACAGGGCCAGCCGCTCCGCGGAATACATGTCCTCGGGCCGGACAGGGCCTCCGGCGCATGCCACCGCGGCACGGGTCGGCCCGCTCCGGCGGCGGTCCGCCCTAACTCTCGGCGTCCGGCCCTCGCCTATCGGCTCGGGACCCAGCCCGGACGCCTCCGAGGTTGCCGCGCCGGGGCCGTCCCGCAAATAGATCGGATCACTGTCGTCCCGGCCTCCGAGCCGGGACCCAGAAGCAAAAAAGGAGGCGACAATGAAGGCTAAAGATCAAAATGTAACCCCAACAAAAAGGCCCACCGTGTGGTGGGCTGAAGTATCGTGAACGGTCAACAGCGGAACGACGAGCCGCCGTCTGTTTCGGTCCGTATCGTCCTCGTATCCGAACCAGACATCGCTTGCCGAAACCGCACTGTCGTCGGCGTCGTCCCCTGCCGAATCAGTTCAATCGGGCGTGGCCGCGGCGGCACCACCGACCGGAGTGTCATCATCCGCCGGCTTGGCTTCGGCGGCATCTTCCGACGGTGCCCCATTCCCTTCCGGTTCGGCTGAACCCGAACCGCCAACGACTTTGACACGGGAACTGTGGGAGACTGCCTCCTGTTGCAGTCGCCTGACCAGCTCGTCCGTCGCCGCCGATCGCAACGTCTCGCTGTCGACATCGGAATCATGACTACGAATCAGGTCAGTCAGCTCTTCCAAGCTAGCCACGGAAATCAACAAATGCAGTGTTTCTGCATCGTGATAGATGCCGTGAACCAACTTCCAATCCTCAAAAGAACTGGCCCAACCGCCGACAGCACTGTCCCGCAAAAGGACAAAAAGCTGCGGATGTAAATGTCGCAAAGGCCACAGCCTTCGAAAACAGTCGATGTCTGCAGTCGCCAGATGCAGACATCTCAACACTACCTCCATTTCTCTCCTCGACAAGACATCACTGCCGTACATGGCCAAGCACAGCCAGTCAGCAAACCCGTTGGCATAGATGAAGAAGTTTGCCACCAGCAAATCGCGTTCACCCGACCGGCAGACGGCAATCAACTCCCTGAGTTGCAAGATATCGACGTGGTGGAGAAAGGAACTGTATAGTACTCGAATTAAACTTCCCCTGTCCAGGATCCCGTAGGCGCGATGAGGCGGATTTTCCCGAAGAGCGGACATCAGGCTTTCGACACTGGCTGTCTTTATCTGCATATGCCTGACGAAAGCTGCAAAATTACTGTATCTGTAATCAGACAGCTCCAGTAAGCCGCACACGGACTCACTGATCCACCAGCTTGGGTCGGCAACCGATCTAAGCATCGAAACGGCCAGACTGTACGCAGCACTGTTCGGATCCGAACGTACAGCCAGGTTAAGCCAATCCTCCCGAGATATTTTCAATATGTACAGAATATATGAAAAGTCATATACGATCAGGACGGCCATCACCGCCACCCGACTGAGCTCATTCGTGAAACTGCCGACATCATGACCGGCAGACATGGCGACCATGCGCCACAGACAGAGCTTTCGAAGTTGGCTGCCCGGATGAGACCTCAGCCAAAACAACTCATAGTCGGCAGCGGTCTCGCAGACATCGATCATTCGTAGCAGTAGATCATTGAATTTTTCTTCAAGAAGTACCTTTTGTAGGTCTCCGGTCAACAGTTCGGCGATCTCGTCCCTGGTCTTGGCCGTCGCGACCAGAAAATGAGTCACCTCACCGTCAATTTCCTTTCTCCCGTTCCTCAAAGGAGAGACTTCCGACATTTCCTGGGCCAGTCTGGCCCAGTCCTTATGCGTCAGCAGTTTGGGATTCCAGGTTCTGACTTTCTGTAAGACAGTCCGTGCTCTGCACGCACTACCAAGACTCTTGGACAATTTTTCAAAGTCCATCTCTTCCTCCTCCTTCTGCCCCGCACCTGAACCGCGGGGCCGGTTTTTTGCCTACCGTGACGGTCCTCTGCTTAATCCCGTAACGTCCCGCTCATGTTGGATGACCGGGGGCAAAAAGTCAAGTCTCTACGGACTTGCGCGACGGTTTGGTCTCCTCGTCCATCTGACCTGCGTGACGACGCTCATGCCAAGTCAGCGTCCGATGATTCACCGAAAAAGAAAACCTCCCCCGAACCGAGGGAGGTTGCCGAAAGACCTGTGGCGGCGTGCGGATTGCCTTACCTCCAGTCAAGAATGCCGAGTTCGGCAATCTTAGCCTCAGCTTCGACCAGCAGTCCATCGTCGAGAAGGTTGACCTTTTCGACGATGTCGCACCAAGCACTGGGATCGTCGCCGGCCAACCGACGAAGCTTCTCGACGGCCTCGTTCCAAAGTGCGCCTTCCGGATCATCGCCCAACTCGGCCATGACCACGAGAAGTTCTCGAACCGTTGAGGCGGTCCGAACCAAACCAGACAGGGCATCCGGCAAAAATTCCTCATTGCCGGTTTTCTTCATCCTCCTCAGAACATACTCGTAGTCCGAAAAAGACAGCTTCTTCAGAATTTTCGAATCTCCCATCTCTTCCTCCTCCTTCTTCTCCAGTCAGCCGACCGAAGCCAGTCAACTTACCAAAAAAAAGCCGCAAAAGTCAAGTCTCCGACCTTTCGAAAAGCTGCCATCCACACCCACGGCGGCCAGTTTCCTTCCGACTGCCAGCCGGAAGGCGGGGCGACTCGACGGTCAGTCCACCTAACCTGTTCAGTCCTAAACGCCGCCCTTCCCGCCCATAAACAGCCTCTCGACCCCATCGACGACTTCCTTTTCGAGACCGACCTCACCGATACTCGGCCACAGCGGATGTTCGGACAGCGCCCTGCCGACACGATTGTAGAGATAGTCCTCATACTCCACCGAAGGCTTGAGCTGCTCAGCCAGACACTCGATCAGGGCCGACCGATGGTTCGCCTCCAACTCCTCATGTAGCGCTTTTAGCCTTTCTCCGTCTCCGTCGCTGACGGATCGCCTGACCGCCTGGCCGATGACTTCCCGTTCCGCGAGCTCCCCGACCAGATCGACAGACTTCCGGTCCAGTCCGATCTTCCCGGACAACGCATCGACTCCGGCCGAGGTCTGCCGCAGCCGCTCGAGCACAGGCAGGTCGCTCCCTGCCGACACGGTCAGGTCGACGGGCGGCAAGACGCGACGAAGAAGGTAGTCTTCAAAACGCTGACGCAGCGATTCGAGATCCAACGGATGCAGCTCGCCGTTAAGCGCCAGCCGGCAGGCCGACCGGAAGCCGTCCAACGTACCCAATTTCTCGGCCGCCTCCATCGACTTCATGGCCAAGCGGACCTGTTCCGGTCCGAAATGCGCCTCCAGATACTGGCGCATGTGCCGATATTGGCTCGGCCTAAGCACGACCGCCAAGGCATGGAACACCTCGCCGGCCCCGTCGCCCAACCGGTCGGTCAGCAGCAGGGCTTCCCTCAGGCTGTCGATCGACTTGAGCAGGCCGCGCGTCAGCTGGCCGGCCTTCGCGCCGATACTGCGTCCCAACTGTCCGTCTCCGGTCAGCCTGGCCACGGACTGAAGGGCATGACGATACTGGGAAAACATCTCTCCGGCGGTCGACATCGATCCGACCAACGACGAATCGACCATATCCTCGAGGTCACGACTGTCCATGGCACTCCGAACGAACGACGGCAACCACTGACCATTCCTCAGAATGGGTTCCATGTTCTCCAGATGGGCGAGCAGCTCGTTGTCCAGCTGGTCGAGCAGTTCTCTGGGTCCGAGTTCGGCTGCCAGTATCTCGGCCTGCGGACCGATCTCCGTCCAGACCTCCGTCGGACTGTCCCCCTCTCTGACCCGCCGATCGAGGTCTGCGATCAGGCCGACCAGCTTTGTCGCCACGGGAGACCGTTCATACCCTAGGGCTCCGTCCAGATAGTTATGGGTCCTCTCATGCCGCAGATACTCATCAAACGGCTCACTACCGCCGAGAGCCCCTTCCGACAGCACCAGATTAAAGCAAGTCTGTGCGAGATGAACGCCATCGGCGTCTTCTTCCAGCAACCACCCGTCGGGCCTGCTCAATACGAAGGAAATGTCGAAGGCTCCCATCTCCACCCGTTCCACATCGGCCGGATCCAACGGATAAACGCCCAAGTCCGAAAAGTATTGGATCGCGCCCTACAGATCGCCGCGAAAAGCGTCGACGAATCTCTTCTTGCTCGCCAAGGACGCTACGGTCCGGTCCATCATCATCAGAAAGCCGATCTCCGGGTCCGAGACCAGCCTAAAATATTCACGTTGCAGGTCCTCGATTCGCTGCCGGTCCGAACTTTCGACATCTTCCCCGTCAGAGGAGGCATCGCTGTCCGTACCCTTGCCCTCAACCCCGACATCGCACCGAGTCCGCAGGATCTGCATTTCCCTGGCTATGGCCTGGATCCGAGCTGCGGCCCGGTTCTGGTCCGGCCTCCCGGCATGAAGTCCGATCAGGTAATCCCTGATCGCTCCCTCGCCCGACTTCAGTCCCTCTTTGTCCGCCTCCTCCAGCGAATCAACCAGCCGTCGCAGTCCCATGACCGCATCGACTTTCTGCTTCAGGGATTCCATCAGGCGTTCGCGCCGCTCGGCCAAGTCGGGAAAGCTGTCGGGCCGCAGGTCTTCATCTCCGGAATCGGTTCGGTCCGCATCGGTTTCCTCGACTCCGACGGGACGGCGTTCGGATGTCCGGCGAGCAGCAGTATCGTCGTGACTGTCATCATCTTCCGACGACGGCTGACGGTCACTGGACCGTCGATTAGCTTCGTTCATAGGGCTTGGGGTTCGGCTGAAGTTAGGGTCAGGTCGACGACCGGCCGACCTACAGTCTTACGAAATAACAATACCATCGGGAGTCAAACTGTCGATATGCGGCCGGACAGCGGGAAAGACAGCCCAGCTTATGACCTCAGCGCGGTCGCAGACAAAAAAGGCCTGTCCCAGAAGGGGACAGGCCGGATGATCGAAATTTTTGATGATGTCCGTCATTCCGCCAAAAAGCGGCAGAAACAAGGATCAGTGACGGCTATCGTTCAGCCGCCGAACCGTCATTGTCGTCAACGACAGCCGGAGTGTCTTCTTCAGTATCGACAAGAGATTCCAAGGAAAGAGGTTTCGCTGAATTCTCCTCGCCATCATTCTCAGATTCAGGTGAAATGTCTTCGATTCCTTCCCTCAGCCTCCGTACCAGTTCATCATAGGCAGCTGAACGGACGTTCTCTGTTTCGCCTCTCTTTAGCCACGAGAATAGCTGCTTATCGGAAGACACAGCTACCATCCGGGCCAGTGACTCGGCTCACGGTAGACACCGTGGAGGAACCACCAGTCCGAACGGTCCTGAGCCCAGCCAAAGGCCCGTTCCCGCAATCCGGCCAGACGTAACGAAAGGTGCTGCAGTACCGACCAAGCCCGCCTGAATTGGCAGATATCCCGCATCGACTCTATGAGGCAGTCGAGCGCCTCGCTGAGCTCGGTCGACGACAGGCCGTCACCGCTATACTGAACCAAGGCCAGCCAATCCTCAAAACTGGTGGCCTTCAGTCTAAGCTGGCGGACAAACGGACGTCTTTCGTGGACATTCTCACAGTGAGCCAAGACCGACCTGATCTGCTCGGTCGACAGTTCCCTCGTCAGGAGGGCATCGAACAGTTCTCTACGGGGCTGCCTTATTTGTCGGTCTCCTTCCGGCAAATCGAGGGACTGCAGGAGTTCGTCGACCGTCGCCGACCGAACCAGCCGAAGACGACACCAAGCAAGCAACAGCGGCTGGGGCCATTGACTCCGCAGCAGTATCGAATGCATCAGCCGCCAGGCGGCCAGGTTATTCTGGAACCTCCTGTCCAGAACCTTCCGAGCGTACAGGCCGACTTCACTGCCGAAATCCGAATGGATGGCCAATTCCATCCAACCCTCTCCTGACAGTTCATTTTCTTGAAAGGCCTCTTCTGGCTGATTTGTCTGTAAAAAGACCGCCAGAGCCACGGCCGAGGACGACAGACGAAGACCTTCGCCCGCTTCCTTTAAGCGTTCCAGAAGAAGGGCCCAACTGTCCAAATCGACAGTCAACTCTTTCAGCTTGCCCTCAGCCAGATGACGCGTCGGGCTGTCCGGTCGGCTGTACCACCAGGCCTCCATCCAACTGCCGATATCGTCGCCGGCCTCCCCAACCAGACGCTCCGTCAGTCCTACAATGACATGCACCGCGAAGAAGTTCCTGACCAATCTCACCGGCCGGCCTTCCAGCAGGTCGACGATCTCTCTGACAGACGCGGCCGTATCGAACAGGCCTTGTTCGATCTGCTGCGAAAGAAGGTCGGGGAGATCCGCCACTTGAAAAAACACTTTCCTTTCACTCGTGCGAGTCTCCACCCTGACCGCCGCAGCCAGCCGCCGCCAGTCCTCAAAGTCGAGACTGTCCGGATCCCATCTGTTGGCTTTCTTCAACAAGCCAACCGCCAATAGATCCCCACGGGCAAGCCCGTGGTACTACTCCAGTACAAGCTTCGCTTGACCTGAATCCTGTCCTTGCTGGTATCTGACGTAGGCAAGGATTCT
>MNWN01000044.1 GCA_001872545.1 Parcubacteria group bacterium CG1_02_58_44 | reverse complement strand
GACCTTGCGGCCGCGGACTGGAGGCGAATCGAGGACTGGCCGGACGGCCTTCCCCGGAAGTCACTTGGATACCTGACGCCCAACGAGGCACTTCATCAATACCTGTCGAGTGGTGCATTGGTCGCTTGAACTTCACACCCCTCCAACGAGGTCGCCAACGAAAAACCGTCCGAATCGCGCTAGAGGCGATCCGGACGGCGTTGAACGACTGACCGTGAGACGGAAAAGGTCTAGACGTTCTTCTTGACCATGTCGGAAACCGACTCGAAGGCCCGCAGCACCTCGATCGGTATGGCGAAAATGACGGTGTTGGACTGATCGGACGACAGGTCGTTCAGTGTGCTGAGTGTCCGAAGATGCAGCGCACCCGGACTGCTCGCCAGCCTGGTGGCTGCCTCAGCCAGATTATTGGCCGCCTCGACCTCACCTTGAGCCTTGATGACCACAGACCGCCGCTCACGCTCGGCCTCGGCCTGTTTGCCGATCACGCGCTTCATGTCCTCGGGCAGGGTGACGTCCTTCAGTTCGACGTTGTTAACGTGAATACCCCACGGATCGGTCAAATGATCGACGATCTCCTTGATGCGGGAACTAGCCACTTCACGCTTGGACAATAGCTCGTCGAGTTCCATCTCACCGACCACGTTGCGCATGGTGGTCTGAGCCAACTGCGACACGGCGTAGCGGAAGTTCTCGACTTCAATCACGGCCTTGGCCGCATCCGAAACCTGGTAGTAGATGACGGCGTTGATCTGAGTCGAAATGTTGTCCTTGGTGATGGCTTCCTGATGGGGTACGTCCACTGCCTTGACCCGAATGTCTACCTTCTGCATCTGCTCGAATATGGGCAGCACCAAACGCCAGCCCGGCTGCCTCATGCCGACATACTTTCCCAGACGGAACTTGACGCCACGCTGGTACTGATTGATCTGCCTGATCGAGGACAGAACGATGATCGCCAGGACCACCACTAGCCAAATTAACCAACTCATATCGTTTGAGGTTTAGGGGACTGAAAATAGTAAGGCAAATCTGAGATTAGAGTAAGGAAAATAGGCTAAAAAAGCAAGAAAAATATGTTGGCATGTACCGGGGTCGATGTGCTGGGATCAAATCTTGATTTCTGGCTTTATTGGGTCGCTGTCTTCTTTAATATCATCCCGGAACCGCAATACTTCTTAATTTGTCATCCCGGAATTGCGAGCGCAGCGAGCGATATCCGGGATCCAGAAAATGAATGTCATTCCGGACTTGATCCGGGATCCACAATCAGATCTTTTTTGCTTCTGGGTCCCGGCTCTCGGACCAGGACGATAAAAAGCATGAAAGGAATTTCAGACTAAAATTAAGCCCAGGACGATTAAAGAATGAGAGCGGGGCTGACAAGGTAGAGGAGGCAAAAAAATACCCCGAGAGGGGTATCGAGAAAAAAATGTAGACGACCGACAGCTGAGGCTGCGGTCACGATCGGTCAGACCCAGATGACCCGCCGCCCGAATCATCCGAATCTTCGTTAGGGTACGGCATCGATGCAGGAAGACCAGCATCGATCTCAGTTCTTGCCTGATGGTGACGCCGCGGCAATCTTTTTTCAGTTGGCGGTCTAGCGGAGCCGACCGTTTCAGACACAGCAATCTCTGGCCTAGTTATCGGCTTGATCTCCATCCTCACCGAGCGAGGAGCATTGAAACCGCCCACGCCCAGCAGAGTTAAGGCACCACCAGTCCTTCGGCGAATCGAGCCAGGTACTGCTGGCGAAGGCTTACTACTCACGAACATTTTGGTATCGCCTGACTTTACAATTGGATGGCGACGACTCGGTGGGCCACTTGACTGCACCACGGAAACAGGAGAGGCTGCCACTGATAGTGGCACTAATCTAGGTGCGGAAACAATCTCGGATGTCTCCACCTCAGGTGCCGGCTGTCCTTCATCGTCCTCAGTCGGAACCGAGTCAGTGTCGGACTGGTCAGCTTCGGAAGATTCTTCGGTTCCGGCGACGATCTGCTTGGCCTGCGCTTCCGAAAGTACCGGCCAACCACCGATTCTGGTCTCAGGTTGTGGACCGACTAGACGAGGCTTCCTCTGCGCCGAATTAACAGCAGGACTGTTGCCACCGGGAGTCGAGGATGTAAACCCCGGCCCCACAAGCGGCCGACTGACAGATGGATCACTAGTCTCGACAACAACACTCGTTGCCAACAATGACTTTCCTTCGTTCGAAGAAGGCGATGACATCGGTTTGTCCGGAGTGTCGGTCGCTGCATCCGATAGCTGCGGATCTTCAACCTCCGCATCGTCATCCTCAACCTCTTCCCTCGAGGATATCAGACGAAATCGCCTCAGTGGCGCATTCTGATGCCACCACCAGATGGTGCCTGCAGCCAATGAAAAGACCAGAAACATCGCCGCGATAACCGCGAGCGTAGCCAACATATCACTGCCCATAGTCCCTCCTCGGTCGGATCTGCGCCGTCGACACACGACAGCTGTCCGACCTGCATGACCTTCCTCCGACATGGAGGACCAGAAAAACTAACACACGATTATCTTTCTGTCCAGCTATGCCCCTAAAACGGGGATAAAAAAATGCACCACTGGAAGGGGGTGCATTAAGGAGTCGATCAGTCCCCTCTTGTCAGGGACTATCTCTTGAGAGAACGGTCTACTGTGCTGCCAGAGACGGCACAGTTCTCCCCCCGCCCTATCGAACCATTCCCAGGGCCAGGCAGGGTGGGTTTGTCACTCCTGGTCGACGGCAGAGTAGCCGGTGGTGGAGTTGCCGGTCGCAATGGAACCGGGCTAGAGGTCAACGGTTCAGTCGAGGTATCGTCGCCGAGACCATTGGGTGTCAGAAGAACAGCGAAAACAGTCGCCTGCGAAGTCTCCTCCACTTCAGGGGGGTTGTCCGGCATTGGGGTGTCAAGTCTTTTTTTCCCAACCTCGTGCAGTACCCGCAAAGCGCGCTTCTTAAGCGCACCTGAGGGAGTCAAAACGTCGGGGAGTACATCAAATTCACCGGTCTTCTCAGACACCACTGGCAATGCATTCAGCTGGCCGAAGGCCTCCAAAGGGGGCCACTCCTCCATTGACTCCACCGCACCGTTGAAACTGCCGGGAGGAATCTGATCCTTACCGTCCGATCCTTCGAAGGAAATGGCCCAATCTGCAGACGGATCCGGCTCAAGGAGGGAATCGACCAAATCACCATTCGGCTGATGAATTGACCCGGTGCCGTCGTCGACCGGGGGCGTATCGAGGGCCGCCACGCCCTCACCATGAGAGGACGGTTCCTCACTGCCGGAATCTGACAGCGACACCTCGAAGAGAACAAGCTCCTCGACCTCCTTTTGGGGCGCTGACGAAACTACCTCGAACTCCCCCCATCCTTCCGCCTTCTCCTTGGACTTGGGTGGCTTGTTGGGCAGTAACCGAGCAACCAACAAGCACACCACGGCAGCTACAAACAGTATAACGGCCACTACGAAAATTCCCATATTCTTCCTCCTTCCGGTCACCGTTCCGGTGACTACCGAGACAATTGTCAATCCGTCCACCAACCTGATGGACTAGATAAAATAACAAAGGACGGCCTAAACATCAAGCCGTCCTTAAGGTTCTCCTTTCGTTCTTCTGGCCTGGCCGCCCCTGCTACGGGGCCTTACAGGCGACGTCTGTTGGGCCAGCTTCGACTGGCGCTGCTGCAGGTTGGGCAGCTTCGCCCTCAAGCTTGACCAACGAACCGCACTCGTTCGTCGCTGTGGTCTTGGCAGTGACCTACCCCGTCTGCTTGAGATCGGGCCACAACCAAGCGGCCACGAACAGCACCAGGGCCATGACAAACAAAATGACAGCCGCCACAAAAAACGTTCCCATCTTCTCCTCCTTGCCAGTCACCAATCCAGTGACGACCTAACGATTTTTCAAGCTATCCACCAACCTGATGGACTAGGCAAAATAACAAAGGACAGCCCAACTGTCAAGCTGTCCCTAAAGAATAGCCCCATTATGACGTCAATGACCCTGGACATCGCAATCAAGGCCGTTTGGTGGCCCATTGACCAACAGGCCCTCGACCCGACAGCAGTCGACCGTACTCAGGGCCGGACCGCCGTTGGCCCCACCAGCCCAAAGGTAGGCAAAACAAATGGGCGGGTCGACACGTTCATCCCTAAAATAGACTGGATTCCCTGGAGGCTCCCAACTTGACCGGTCGGCTGCGGATACGATTTCCGCGGACTGGCATTCGTTTCCACATAACATGACGTGCTCGAAATGCGTCAATCCCAACAGCACCATCCCCACCAGAAACACACATAAAAATGCTTGTCTTCAAGTTATCCATCTTTAAGAACGCTCCTTCCCTGCCCTGCCGGGGCAAAAGTCAAAAGAACCTTGATCACATCACGTTACTCTGCCTTGGATTGTCAATCCGTTTCGTGAGCAAGTTCGATCAATCTAAAAACGCCGTCTACAAAACACCGCCGATTGGTTCGACTGACCCAATCCTTTCTGTTAGATTGATTATAAAGAGGGGGTAAAATAGTGGCCTCCTCGAGAAAAACTAATCTTCCTTGCATGTCAATCGAAAGACGTAGCCAACTGCCGCCTATTCCCCAACTCGACCGGCCAGATCCGGATCGGCACGAAAACGACGACCTGACCGAGATCAATCTCCCGGAGAACATGACTGTCGAACTGTCCGAATCCGACCTAGAGCCGGCCGACGATGACGAGACAATAACATTGACCGAGGCCGACCTCGACCCGGAAGAGGACGAGGAGTCAACCTCAATCCGCCTGACCGAGGCCGACCTCGACCCGGAAGAGGACGAGACCGGCCGGCCAGACACGAAAACGAGGCCCTATGAATTGGGTGAGTTAGAGAATGCCGAAACCTTGCTCCGTAAATCCATGAGCGAGGATCAAAACAGCGACCGAACAAAAGTCAGCCCGCCGCCTGATGATATGACTTTGACGTTGGACGAAGGGGATATGCTAAACATGGCCCGAGAAGACGTCGAGAGATCCGACCTCCTTGAATCGGCCGAGATCGAAGTCAGTCCGCCAGAATACGAAGAAGAGGAAATAAAAATCGACATGGACCCGAAAGAGGTCGAACGTCTTGACTTCGGGCTGCAGTTCGACCAGGCGCTCGACGAGATCAGAAAATTTGCACAGCGCGAATATCCGACCGAAAAAAAGAAGGAGAGGAGCCGCCGCCGCAAGTTCAACCGGCTGGTTCGGAGGCTGGCGACCAGCATTGAGTTAGATCCCCTCGGTGCCCAAAAGACAGAAGGTCTCCTATGGCACGAGGAACGTCTGCAGAGCTTCCAAAAGGCCGAAAAAGGAACCCCGTTCATGGTGCTGGCCGAAGGCCGGCGTCTGTTCGCGGCAGTCGGTCTTAAACTGTTCGAGCGTGATCCCCACGGTTTCGCCGAACGGTTCGGATACGGACACCAGATGTTCACGCCCAGAGCCGAGCGCATCAAGATCGTCACCAGACTGGTCAGCAGAGACTCGAATGGCCCGACAAGATCGATCGAAAACCTTATCGAGTCGAAAGTGCTGCTGCCGGAAGAGGTGACCGGAATCCTGTACGGCTTGAAGGGACGAAAAAAGGAAGAGCTGGCAGCCAAAGTAGAAACGTCCCAGGAGGGAGACCCACTTTGGGAAACCAAAAAATTACTGGAGAAGATCAGACGCTATGGGGAGCTGCGGGAAAACCTGACCGCCGCGGTCCAGCTCGAAATGCCGGAGCTAGCCCTGTTAGACGAGGAGAAATCCGAACAGGAGGAAGACCTGTCGGGACAGATCAACAAAATCATACCGATCGGCCAAGGAGAGACCGCTCCCCTTTCCGCCAGAGTTAAAGGAAGGGCCGGAAAGAGCGTCTTCGGCGTCTACAAGCCGGACCTGCATGAGCCGGGCAACGCGCACGGAGACGGAACCGGCGGAATTCACTTCAGAATCAGCCAGCGCAAGGGCGATACGGCCGGCTCGGAAGTGCTGGTCAGTCTGGTTGGAATGCTGTGCGGCATGCGTCGAACCCTGCCTACCACCTACACCAACGGCCCTGCCGGACCGGGAACGATCCAGCACATGGTCCAAGGTGAGGTGCTCGCCAGATCGTACGACTGGCTGGACGGGGCCGACGTTTCCGCGGAATACCGGGACGACCTCGGGGACATCGCCGCTCTGGACGCTCTGACAGTCGGATCTGATCGACATGCCAACAACATGATCATCAATCATGAATCAAGGGCCGTCTACCCGATCGACAACGGACTGAACTTTGTCGAACATAACGTACCGATCGAGGAGATAGCCGACTCCATCGCCGACATGCTGGGACGGACGGATCTGATCGGCAAACCGCTAGAGGAGATGGACGACCAAGATCATCTTGAAATTCAAGACAGCTACAGGTCGTATGCCTTCTACAACGACATCATAAGCATGCCGGTAGCTCTGTTCGAAGGGAAGAACATCGGCTCGGAACTTTATAGCCGTCTTGTCCGTCTGCAGGAAGTGCTTAATAAAGAGAACGGCAAGGTTCACCGAACTCTGCTCGAGACCCATAAGTTGTTCTTCGGCGAGAAAAAAGGACAACGGCTCTTCAACTGTCTCAAAACCCGTCTCGACAGTCTGGTCGATACCAAAGTTTTTTCTAAGAATTCTCCGGCCTTCGACCTACTCATGGGCAAAAGTCTAAGAAGAAAAATAGAGCGGAGTATGAACCGAAAAGCCGAAAAAAAATTGCCGCAACCGCCGCCCCTACCTAAACGGACATCCGATAATTGACGGGATCCAACGAACGTGCTAAAGTCTTAAGTCCTGATCGGCGAACGAAAGCCGAAGAGGAGAAAGGGTTATGAAAAAATATGTGAACGTGACGTGCCTAGACACGTCACAAGGAAAAACTAAAGTCATCGCCACCGCCGTCCTGAACGAGAATGGAACGATCACCTTCGAGGGACAGACGGATATCTTCCCGGAGGAGATCGCCACGCTCGGAGGAAAGACGGTTACCCCGGCCGACGGACTGGCCTACCTGTTGGCCCTGCCGTCAGTGTTGGACTCGGCCTACGCCACCGCCGGCGATGTCGAGGAAGATAGGGAACTGCCGAATGCCGCCTGATGCGCGATGTTGGCGGCGCAAAAACCGCTTCAACACTACAGACAGGAGCCGTCCCCCGTGGCGGCTCCGTTTTTATTGCCTGCAAAACACCGAGGATTAGCCCGGTAAATGTCATTAACGCCGAATGACGCCACAATCGGCCGGCCGACCTTTGACCAAACCGTTCATTTGAGGTAACTTCCATCGGTTATGGACTCAAAGCTGCTCGCTCAAGTCTTGAAGCAAGACAACCAGCCGGACTATCGCCGTCGACAAGTCGAGACGGACGTCTTCGGACACCTGATTTCCGATTGGGAACAGGCCACCGACCTGCCGGCGACATTGCGCGCCAGGCTGATTGAGCATGTCCCGCTCTCCACGATCGAGGCGGTCGATTCCGGCGAGTCGAAACGCGGCGACTCGACCAAGATCGTCTTCCGTCTCGCGGACGGCGAACTGATCGAATCCGTGCTGATGTGCCACCGCGACGCACGCAATACGGTCTGCGTCTCGTCCCAGGCCGGCTGCCCGATGCGCTGCGCCTTCTGCGCCACCGGCCGCGGCGGCTTCCGGCGCAACCTGACCGCCGACGAGATCGTCGATCAGGTACTGCACTTCACCCGTCAACTGAAGACGGTCGGCGGACGAGTCTCCAATGTGGTGTTCATGGGCATGGGCGAACCGTTCCACAACTATGATGCCGTACTGTCGGCCGCACGGACGTTGAACTCCGCCGACGGCCTTGGCATCGCCGCCCGCCGCATCTCCATCTCGACCTGCGGCCTGGTTCCGGGCATTGAACGTCTGACCGACGAGCCGCTGCAGCTCAACTTGGCCATCTCGCTGCACGCGCCGGACGACGAATTACGCAGCCGACTCATGCCCGTGAACGACGCCTATCCGCTCGCCGAACTACTGTCTGCAGTTAATGCCTACGTGACCAGAACCAGACGCAAAGTAATGTTCGAATATCTGCTGCTCGACGGCGTCAACGACTCGCCCGAGCAGGCCGACCGGCTGGCCGAGCTGCTCTCCGGCAGTCCCCTCTTCCACGTCAACCTGATCCGCTTCCACCGTACCGGAGATTTCCGGCCGACTCCCAAGTCACGGCGCGACGACTTCCTGCTGCAACTGAAATCGCGAGGCATCAGCGCCACCCACCGAGTCTCGTTTGGTGAGGACATCAAGGCCGCCTGCGGCATGCTGGCCACCAAGAACAAGCCGACCGGAAAAGATCTCCTGTCGTCCCGGCCCTGAGCCGGGACCCAGGAAACCTCAGAAGAAAATCGAGCCGACCTGCGAACGGACTGATCGAAGCAACGACCATGACCGCCTGATCCGAAGACGGCTGAATCAGACACCAAAACGCGGTTTCGGGTACGGTCGGCGTAGAGCGACGGTATCTGATACCCTGAAGCGGTAAGCAGAGAACCATGACCGACCGAGTCACGCCGGAAGTGCGCAGCCGCATCATGTCCAAAATTCGCAGCCGCAACACCGGACCCGAGCTATTAGTGTTTCGCGAGCTGTCACGTCACGGCATTCGCTTTCGCCGACATTACCGACCGATCCCCGGCACGCCCGACCTGGCCCAGCCGAGCCGCCGGATCGCTGTCTTCATCGATGGCAGCTTCTGGCACGGCTACCGTTATCCGCTCTGGAGGCACAAGCTCCCGTCCCAGTTCTGGCGAGACAAGATCGAACGCAATCGCCTCCGGGACCGCCGCAACTTTGCCAGGCTGCGGCGTCAGGGCTGGCTGGTACTGCGCGTCTGGGAACATCAGCTCAAACGCCGACCGGATGCCTGCTTCGAGCGACTAATCAGGGTCATGCGCCACCGACCGCATGCCTTGACGATCCATCTCCCCCGTTCACGGCACCCGACAGTCCTTGAGACGTCTTCCGTGGTTCGTGATAACCTAAAGCGATAAAAATATCCCACACACTATGCGAAAGATTATCTCCCTGATCGCCGTCCTGTCCCTGATCGGAGCGGGCTGCATCAATGTCATCGACACGGACGAGGTGACGGACAACCAGCTGCCCTACGGACTCTCGGACGAACAGCTCGCCTGCGAGGAGACCGGCGGCCTGTGGTACAACGAGGACAGCTGCGGCTGTCCGGAAGAGGACCTGTTCGATCCTGAAAGTGGCGAATGCCTGACTGCGGACGGCAGTCCGGACGGCGAACGCGGCGAGCAGTTTCGCAATCGGCTGAACCGAGCGGCAGCCTGCAACGAGTCCGGCGGTGCCTTCGACCTAGACGAGGAATCATGCGACTGTCCGAAGAACGACGGCTTCGACGCCGAAGCCGGCGCTTGCATCGACGAAGAGGAAGACGACGGTCAAGATGACGTAGACGAACTTGAAAACGAGGGCGTGAATTCTAACGAAGATCAAGATTCATCCAACCAGAACGACGACTAGCGGCCCCAACCGCCTCGAAAAACGACAGATCCCGCGTCACAGCGCGGGATCTTTGCTTATGAGATGACTTCTCTATCGGCTCGGAAACCCCCTATGAAGGAAAGACAAAAAAGCATCTGCCACCGCATCAAATTCGCTTCGCGGAACGAACTCATCGAGAACGTGGATCTGACGAGTATTTCTGGGAATTAATTTCTTGCTGAAGAAGAAACGACTTACCGCTGAACTTTGAAAGTTAACAAGATCTGCCAAATAGGCTAAGAAGGAGAGTCAAGCCTACAAAAACCTGCATAGGGTGCAGGAAAAACCGGGCTGACTTGGAGGAAGATCCGATGAAAAAAATCGTTCCTTTCGTCGTAGTGGCGTTGGTGGGCAGTATGGGCTGCCCAAAATCTTCACCCTTGGACAGTCCTGACATTGGGTGTGAGCTGATCTGGTGGTGCCAAGATGCCGACCGTGACGGTTTCTTAGAGGCCAGGATGGGCTGCACACCCCCAAACACAATCGAGACGAATTGGGTTGTGTGTACCCCTCCCCTCGAAGGAGAACGAGACTGCAATGACTACAATCATGCAGTACACCCGGGGGCCGAAGAAATATGCGACGGCTTCGACAGCGACTGCGACGGTGACTTTGATCTGGAGACGGAACGCCGGGGAGAAGGATGCGTCCGGTTGGACGCTGATGGTGACGGTTACACCAGTTGGGATGGGGATTGCGACGACGGAACCCCAGAGATAAATCCCGACGCCGGCGAGAACTGTCGGGACGGAATGTAATGGGACACTAATTGTGGCACGGTCCAAAACCGATGCCATACGACTTCCTCAGCTCTTTTCATGTTAATCGTGATCTCGCACCATTGGTGCGTAT
>MNWN01000013.1 GCA_001872545.1 Parcubacteria group bacterium CG1_02_58_44 | reverse complement strand
GGTGTCGCACCCCGGGCTCCCAGCCGTGGTCCCGGCGGCACCACTTGTGGTACGTCTTGCGGCTGATGCCGAATATCCGGCAGGTCTCGACTACGGTTCTCCTCTCCGTCTCCACCTGACGGTACCAGCGGAAACGCATCTCCTTTGGGGCTGACAATGTTGATCCTGGCATACGGGTGACACGGTACACCTTCGTAACCCTTGGCGTACCCGAGTGTCACCCCCGGAGGTGTACTGTACATGGCTCACCGGAAGAAAAAACAATTCCAAACGGAAAAGGTGAAACTGACCCAAAACAACCGCCAGAAGTCGCCCCACATCCGAGTCCGACGGGACTTGCCAAATCCGTCGCCGGTCTGTATATTGGCAATCGTCGAACATCGAGAACGCATCGATTATCGGGCGGCTAGCTCAGTTGGTTAGAGCGTCACATTGACATTGTGAAGGTCAGAGGTTCGACTCCTCTGCCGCCCACCATCCAAGAGATCGGCTACAAGGCCGATTTTTTGGTTGGTTGAGCGAAGAAGCTCCGAGCCTCCTGCCTCCGCAATCTGTCTCGGCGAGCTAAGTGACATTTCGTGTTGGTGAAATGTCTTTTTTTTGTCTAAATACGGCAGTAAACGGCAAACAATTAATCCCGATGGGGATTAATCTTCAAAAAAAAGAGGTGTCCCGAATGCGGGCACGCCATGGTCAGGTGGGGCAAAACCGCCAAGGGAAGCCGGCGATACCGATGCGGCGAATGCTCCGGGACGGGCATCCGTGCCAGGGATGACCTCGTCGAGGCGAAGAGGATGCGCCTGTTCGAGCGTTGGCTGACCGGCAAGTCCACGGCATCGGAGGCCGCATCTTCGGCCGGCGTGACCCGGCGCACCGTCATCCGGTGGTTCGAGCCGTTCTGGTCGAGTCCGCCGCGGCCGTCCTTCCGCGTACGTTCGCGGACGCTGGTCGTCGACGGGGTGTCCGTCGTGAAGATGGAGTCGGTGGCGCTGCTGGCGGGCGACCCCGCGACGTCGAGCCCCGTCGGCTGGGCTTTCGCGGACAGGGAACGCTGCTGGGCCTGGAGGGAGTTTTTCCTGAGCCTCAGGAGGGGCGTGGGGCGAACCCCTGCTGCGTGGTCGGCGACGGCCAGAAGGGGCTCCTCAAGGCGGTCCGGGAGGTCTTTCCCCGCGCGAAGGTGCAGCGCTGCGTCGTGCACGTGCACCGGCAGGCCATGGCCTGGCTGACGCGGAACCCCAAGACCGACGCCGGCCGAGAGCTCCGTCAGCTCGTCTCAGCGCTGCTGTTGAATCCGCATGCCGCGGCAGCGGGACGCCTGGCTCCGGTCGCTGCGCGAGTGGGAACTGGGGTACGGCGACTTCCTGAAGGAGCGCACGTACGGCGAGCGCGGCTGGTGGCACACGCACCGGAGGCTGCGGGCCGTCAGGTCGCCGCTCAGGAACGCCGCGCCGGACCTGTTCCGCTACGTCGACGACCCCTCGGTTCCCAGGACGTCGAATCACGTGGAGGGCGGACTCAACAGCCGGATCAAGGAGCTGCTGCGCTCGCATCGTGGGATATCAAAACACCAGCGTCTGGCGCTGGTGTCGTGGTACCTCCATTTCAGGCTGAAAAAACCAACACGAAATGTCACTTAGCTCCCATTAAGCCAGAAAATACTGTCCTTGTCAAGCCCATGTACGGTCCAGTGACCTTCACTCAGGACACTTTTTTGGCAAAAAAAAACGCCGACCTTAGGCCAGCGCTTTTAAGAAAGTCCGTTTATCGTCCGGCGACTATCCGGGTTCATGCCTTCTCCCGGAATGGCGGCGGGTTTCGACGAGTCACGGACGGCTGTTCGCCGACCGCACCCGCGCCGTCAACCTCGCAACGGCGGTCATATAGTGCTGGGCCGATGACCAATCGACCTGTATCGAATTCGGCTTTCTCCCCAACGGGAACGGCAGCCGGTGCACCGCAAGGGACATAGTTTACTGCTAAACGACGTCATCCCTTTGCTTTCGGTCGTGTTATTGTGTCGCGATTACTTGCGGCGACCTTCCCTGTCGGCAACAGCTGCCGAACAAAATAAACTATCATGTTTTGGCTGTTTTGTCAAGCCTATGAGTAGAGTAAGTAACAAGGCTTTTAGCCTTAAACTGCAACGGTTTAGAGTCATGCTGTATACTGGGCTCTTAGAATCAAAATGGAACAGCGGCTAGAATGTTTGTGTGACCAAGCAACCTAACCAGACTGTCCCATGTCCATGCTAAATCAGATCCCGTCGGAGTCAAGGTGCCGCACCCTTGTCAGGCGCGCCGCGTTCGGCACGCGGCCGCACTGCCCGAGATGCGGATCGTCGCGCGTCAGGAGGTCCGAGGGCAGGTACCGCTGCCCCAGGTGCCGGCGCCCGTTCAGCGCGACGAGCGCGTCGTGGCTGTCGTGCATGAAGGTGACGTACCGCCAACTCTGGACGCTTCTGTTGTGCTGGCAGCGCCGCTACCCGTTCGGCGTGGCGGTCGAGGTGTCCGGCCTCAGCCACGTCACCGTGCGCCGCTGGTACCGCAGGTTTAGGTACAATCTCGTCTACGAGAGCCCACAACTCAGCGGAACCGTGGAGGTTGACGAGAGTTTTCTCGGACGCCGGAAGACCGGCAACCAGCGGATTGCCATCGGTGCCTGGTGTCGCGACACCCGCAAGATCGTGGTCCGCCGCATACCTAACCGCATGCAGGAGACCACCGACCGCTTCCTGCTGGAGCACGTCGTCCGGGGGTCAATCGTCTGCACTGACGGAGCCCAGTTCTACGAGGGTATCGACTCGTTCTTCGGCTACCAGCACGTGACGTGCAATCATTCGGAGTTCCACTTCGGACCGACTAACCTAGCCGAGTGCATCTGGTCCATGCTGAAGCGGTTCATCCGCCGGACCTGGCATCACTTCCGGAATCGTCACTGGCTGCCGACCTTCCTGCGCGAATTCGAGGCCCGGTTCAACGCACCTGAACTGTTCGATTCCCCGCTAACCTATCTGCAAACCTGTCTAGCCGCTGTTCCAAGTCGTTGACAAGAGCCCTGTACTGCCACTCTTGACAAACTCGTCCGGACGTGCTATAGTGACCCGTCAGGCTGAAGAACCAACGAACGAGAGGGGGGCCGGTTTCCGAAGATGTCGCCAAGGCGACGCCGGCGGAAATTGACCTCCGTCGCCCGGTCGAGAGGCCGGACGTATGAAGGCTGCACCTTGAATGTTGCCCGTCGCAAGGCGGGCAGCGGAGTGAATCAAATAGGTATCCAATCTATAGACTGTTGTCCTGTCGTCCCGGACCTGATCCGGGACCCAGAAGCAAAAAGATCGATCGCTGGATCATTGCTGACGCGATTTCCGGGATGACAAAGAAGAAGGATACGGATTATTGGATTCATTCTGCTGCCTGTCTGAAAGGACGGGTTTGAAGATATAGCGCCGGGGGAAATACCTCCGGCTCAAAAGGTAAGGCCTAAACCTGCCCCCAAAGGGCTAAGGCTAGCTGGGAAACGTGAGACGCAGTGTCGTCCCAGCGAATGTGTATCCCATCCGGGAGACGCATGGTGCCGCGCCCGTTAGCGCGGAAATTGTGAGGTTTTTTGCAGGGGCTTCGGCTCGAGAGAGCATGGCCCCGGAGGAGTTTGACATGACCGCCACCACCGCCACCGCCCCCCGCACCGCCGCCCTGGACCACAACAAGGGGGACCTGGGCGCGACCGCCCAGCCGCCGGCCCCCAAGCCGGCGGCACCGCTGACCGGCATCGCCGCCCTCGCGGCGGCGGTCGAGGCGGCCATCGCCGCCGGCAAGGCGGCCGAGGAGGCCGAGGCCATCGGGGCCGAGGCCGACCGGAAGGTCGCCCGCCGGGCGGCCGAGGAGGCCTTCAAGGCGGCCAAGGCCGCCAACAAAGCCGGGAACCGCGCCAAGCAGGCAGAAGGTCTCCCCGCTATCTGGTCGGCCGCCTTCTCGTCGGCCCACCGCGCGGCCCGTGCGGCCCGCGCGGCCGAGAAGGTTGCCAACCGCTCCCTCTCCGAGGCCGAGGCGGCCTCGGAGAGGGAGGCCGAGGAGGAGCGGCGAATCGCCGCCTCCCCGCTCGGGCGGGGCGACGCGGCTCGTATCGTCGGCTGGGGGGGACTCGCCCTCCTCGACCGCGAGGAGACGACCCTTCTGAAGAAGGGTCGTCAAGGCCGCGGCGGCTTCCGCCGCGCCGCCTAGACGCCGCCCCCCCACCCCGGGAGTAGCGACCCCGGGCAACCCAAACAATCCTGCCGGACGCAAAGTTCGGCAGGATAATCCGGGGAGGGCCCACCACACTCCCCACTTTCAAAAGCACTAGCCGTTCGGCCGGTGCTTTTTGAATTTGCGTAAAAGTCGTCATTAAACACCTTTGTCGCCCCGGACCTGATCCGGAACCCAGAAGCAGAAAAGCTCGGATCCCTGGATCCCGGATATTGCTCACTGCGCTCGCAATTCCGGGATGACATAATAAGAAGAGTCTTGGTTCCGGGATGACATTCTTTGAATGGACAGTGACATGTTTTTTCTGGATCCCGGATCGACATCATCCGAGCGTTCCGGCACAATCAGGCCAACGACACGATCTAGCCCGACACCCATGCCGACCAAGAAATTCCAGCGAACCAAGGAGGACTTCACCTGCACCCGATGCGGAATCTTCGTGCAGGGCAACGGCTACACCAATCACTGCCCGAGCTGTCTCTGGAGCCGACATGTGGACGTCAATCCCGGCGACCGGCTGGCCGACTGCGGCGGACTGATGGAGCCGGTCGGACTGGAGATCAGGAACGGCGGCGAGACGACCATCCTGCACCGCTGCGTCAGCTGCGGCCACGAACGCCTAAACCGCACCTCGCCGAACGACGACCCGGAAGCCGTCATCCGCCTGTCGACGGATGGCTAGGCGTCTCGACACGAAAGGCAAAAAGCAGAACCGACCTACCGACTCGAACCGACATCAGAAATTTCGCAAACGAAATAACGTACGGCCGACTTCAGTCCAAGGCTCTTTTATGCCATAATAAAGTCCGTGGCAGGCCAAAAAACTTTCCACGGAAAGGAGGTGCGTCATGGGAAGCCTCTAGAATCCCTGACGCACAACGAAAAGCCCTGTGAAAAAGGAAACGGCATGCATGGAAAGGGCACTTGTGCTTTCGGGGAGCGGATCAGACGCATGATCTTTTATCCCGCGTACGACAATGACGACACGACAGCGGACTCAAGTTTCGCCACAACAGCAAAAAAGGCCCGACCACAATACGGCCGAGCCTTCTGATGACCATCAAATTTCCGCCTTCCAACCTACTTCTTCATGCCCTTGAGGGCGTGCCTGAAAAGTATCCGCATGGCCCTGACCAACGGTTCGCTGTCGATCGAGACCGAATACATCTTGCCCTGGAAGGTCACGCCGACCAGCCGGTTTCCGTAGATGCCGATATTGCAGCCGAAGTTCTTGTCGCCTTCGTCATGCAAAAAGACATGCTGATCGCTGATGACCCTGTCTCCTTCGCCGGGAGTGCCCGAAAGGAAAGCGTAGATCTTGAGTCCTGTGCGGCGCACGGTCCCGCGCAGTTCCTTCAGGTCATCCGGCGTCAGCACCTGGTACATGGCGTCGAGGTCGGTGATCTCGTAGGATTCCTTCTCCGGAGACTGCAGCATGTCCTGGATAATGGCCTTGATCGCCTCCTTGCCCTCGAATACCCGAACCACCGGCCGCTCGCCGCCGACCCGCAGCTGCAGGTCCGGCAGGATTCGTTCCAACTCGCTCACCCGGTCGTGCAACTCGACGTCCTTGCGCTTGGCGTACGACAGCAGCTTATCCGGCGATTCGGCCGTAAAGAAACGTCTCTTGCCACGCATGACGCTCGACATCAACCCGCGTTCCTCTAGCAACTGGATTGCCATATAGGTCGCCTGACGCGACAGCTTCGACTGCTTGGACAGGTCGATGACGGTGCTCGGTCCGCACTCCAGGGCGGCGATGTAGGTGCTGATCTCGCTCCCCTGCAGACCGATCGACTTCAGGATGGAAGCTACTTTCTGCATAACATGTGACTAAGAAAAATTATTCGCGTTACCCCAAGGTTACCACGCCAGAACACGCTACGGAATGGCCGATACGGACTGAAGCAGCGTGGTCCGCGAAGTCTCCTTCATTTCCGCCAGCAGATTTTTTTGCAGTTTGCGTATCCTGTCGTGGTACTCGTCCCACAGGCGGTCGTGTCCGTCCCGGTCGCCGTCGCCGAGCCGTGCCAGCTCCACGCGCATCTTCTGGTCCATGGCCCGCTTTTTCCTCTCGTACGAGCTCGTGTACCTGATGACCTCGTCGTCGAGCAGACGGCGGTACTCGCCGAGGGCCTCCTGTCGTGCCTCGAACGCGGCCACCAGCAGTTCGTCAAACCGATGCCAGAGTTCGGGCGTAATGCCGGCCTCGGCCAGACACTTGAGTTCGTCCTTCTCCGGCGTCTGCAGGGCGGAACGGTCGACCAGGGCGATGAACTTCTTTCGCTTGTCCTTGGACATATGGTCAGTCCTCACTTTCAGGCCCGCCATCCAGACCGACATTGATACGCGCCGCAGCCTCCCTCAGACGATGCGCATTGCCGACCGCCTCGGCATCGCTCAAGCCGGCCAATCGACTACACAGTCCGGGCAGCTCCTCCAGTCCGTCAGTCGACTCATCCGCCGCGAGGGACAACACGGTACCCGGACCGAACTTTTCCGTGGCTGCCGTCAGCTCCGTTTGGGCCAGACTTTCTAGTTCGTGACCGAAAGACTCCAGTGCATACTCACGCCCCTCGTTCTCGGCGGAGCCGAAATCAGGTCGGCTGTCGGACCGCTCCTGCTCGGCTAAATGATGTGTCTCCTGTCGAGCCATAACGTTACTCGATTACGGTTATCGGCGTGCCGACGTTCAACCAACCATAGATCCACTCGGCGTTGGCGCGGTTAACGTTGATGCAGCCGTGGCTCATTCGTCGACCGAAATTGTTGTGCCAGGGCGCGTAATGAATGTAGAAATGCGGCAGGAAACGAATGTTCCACCTGATCACACCCAAGTCGTAGTTGTTCGGATCGCCTTCACCATAGAACCACAGGTAGTGCACATACTCCGGCTTGGCCAACGCATCGAACTCGCCAAGCGACGTGGAATGACCGTACAGACCGGTCGACACCAGAAAAGTGCTGGCCAGCTGACCGAACTCATAGGCATAAAGGCGCTGTTCGGAGATGTCCACCCTGACGTACTGGGGCAGCCAGGGACGAGTGTCGTATGAGCTACCGACCTGACTGACCAGCAAACGGTCCGTTCCGTCGCCGACGTTCGACCGAGAATCCGTCGAAAGCTCGACACCTCCGTCGTAGTCGTCGCCGAACGGGCGGAAGGACGACAGTCGGCTGAAGGTCAGGCCGTCGAACAGACCGATCTCCCCACCGCCAAAAGCGGTGGCAACTGCGATCTCGTTACGTCCGTCGCCGTCGAAGTCACCGGTCGTCAGGCGTACGCCGTATGTCGTGTCGCCGAACGGTGAAAAATCCCCCAGGAGGCCGCGCCCATCCAGGCCCCAAACCTGAACGTTAGATTCCCTGCCCGGACCGGAGCCGATCAGCAGTTCCATCGCGCCATCACCGTCGACATCGCCCGCGGTCAGGAACGAACCGGATTTGCTGTCGGTTCCGTACGGAAAGATCCCGTCCGGAAAAATCCTCGGCAGGCCGTCAGTGCCGATCAGCCGAACATGACCGTTGGTTTCCGGTCCGGCAGCCACGGCCAACTCGGCCGTACCGTCGCCGTCCAGGTCGGCCGCCACCAAATCAAATCCTTTCAGCATGCCCGGATCGAAGGCCAACAGCTCTGTCGCATCATACCCGTCGCCCCAAGTCACAGTTACGACCGGAGCCTGTCCGTAAGGTGCAGAGGTCAGCGTGTCGACCAGCCCATCGCCATCCAGGTCGGCCATTATCGGCGGCAACGTGATGATGTCCTCCAAACGAGCCCAAGAGCCTTCTGACCAAACGAAAGAGGCCCGTTCCGAACCCTCAGCCGAGGCTGCCGTCGGTCCGACCAACAGCAGCAGTCCGAACAAAAAACCTAATCGCCCAAAAAACCTGTCTTCATAATCTTGAAAATATCTACAATTTTTCTTCTATTTCTAGCCTAATTCTACCATTTTTCTAACCTATTGGCAACTGCCGCCGTAATATTCATGAATTCAACAAGGCCTTAAAAAATAAGACCCTTCTCGAACCGGAATCCGAAATTCCCTCTCTGACACAAATAGATAGTACGGAAACTCCGACACATTCATCCCTGCAATCGATCGACTCACGCCATTTTTTCCGTCTACGTTTTCAAACAGACAAAAAACCGCCGTCGCTAGACGGCGGTTTAACTGCCTAATGTCTAAGAGCCTGTCTGCACAATCTGCCTTCCGAGAACGTTCGGACCACGTTCCTGACGAAGACGTCAGAGGCCAATGCGCTGCACGAATCGATTCTAGGGTAGAATTTTAGCGTACTCTAGGCCAGCAACTTCTCGAGCAGGTCGTTATATTCCTCCTCAGAGAAAAACTGCAGCGTTACCTTTCCCTTGCCCACACGTTCGGTAATCGTGACTCTGGTCCCAAACTTGCCCCGCAGCTCCTCCTCTGCCGCCATGATCTGCGGAAGCTTTCTGGTCCTGGTCGAATCCCGTCTGGCACCCTCTTCGGCTTCACGAACGGTCAAGCCGGGTCCGGTCGTCATCTGACGGAACAGCCTCAACCGCGCACCCGGATTCACTATTGCCAACAGTGCCCTGGCTCCACCGGCCGAAATCCTCCCGGTCGTCACTGCCTCGATCATCTCATCCGAGAGATCCAACAGGCGCAACGTGTTGGCGACTGTCGATCGGGCCTTGCCGACCTGCTTGGACACCGATTCCTGCGTCAGTCCGAACTCGTCAATCAGCCGACGGTAGGCCTTGGCCTCCTCGATCGGATTCAGGTCCTCCCTTTGTATGTTCTCTATCAGGGCCAGCACCAGCTTGTCCCGACTGTCGGCCTTACGAATGACCGCGGGTACGCTCTTCAGCCCGGCCAGCTGTGCCGCCCGAAATCTCCGCTCACCGGCGATGATCTCGTAGCTTCCGTCGGACTTTGACGACAAAACTAGAGGCTGTATGACCCCATGCTCCCTGATCGATGCGGCCAGTTCCTCCATGCCATGATGACCGAACGAAGTCCGCGGCTGATCCGGGTTTGCCGCTATCTTGCTCAAGCTGATTTCGGCTACGCCTGGCGTCTCAGTATCAATACTGGTTGGAGTAACCTTCTGGGCCACTCCAATGGCCACTGTCTTTGTGGGCTCGTCGGTCTGCGGAATCAGCGAACTGAGGCCGCGACCTAATCCGGTTTTTTTTCTGATCGCCATAGTCAAAAAGAATGTTCAAGGTCGAGTATCTCCTTGGCCAGGCGCTCATACGCCTTGGCTCCCTTGGACCAGGGGTCGTACTCCATTATCGGACGACCGAAACTTGGAGCCTCCGCCAACCTGACGTTCCTGGGAATGACGGACTTGAAGACCCGATCGGGAAAGAAACGATGCAGTTCGGCCATGACATCGGCCGAAAGGCGGTTCCTGCCGTCAAACATGGTCAGGACGGCGCCCAAAATTTCCAGTTCCGGTTTGAGGGCCTGACGAACCATGCCGATGGTCCTAAGCAGCTGACTCAGTCCCTCCAAGGCATAGTACTCGGCCTGAACCGGAATGAGCACCTTGTCCACTGCAACCAAACCGTTGATGGTCAGCGGGCCGAGCGAGGGAGGGCAATCGACGATGATGTAGTCGAAATCATTGCGAACCTCCAGCAGGGCATCGGCCAACCGATGCTCTCGTCTGTCCATATCCACCAGGTCGACAGCCGCTCCGGCCAGAGCCTGCGTCGACGGCACCAACTTCAGACCTTCGACCTGCGTCGGAATGATTACGTCACGAAGGCTCTTCTCTCCCAGCAGTGTCTCGTAAGTCCCCACCTCCAGATCGCGCGAGTCGATGCCCAATCCGGAAGTGGCGTTAGACTGCGGATCCAAATCCACAAGCAGGACGAACTTCCCGTTCGACGCCAAATATGACCCCAAATTAATTGCGGTTGTCGTCTTGCCTACCCCTCCCTTCTGGTTGACGACGGCGATTATGCAGGCCATAACGCCATATACTGTACAGGAAGGTCCCCTCTTTGACAACACGCTTTTTAGATGGTTAAAATGATCCATAAACGAAACAGGAATCGGCCGCGGTGGCGGAATTGGCAGACGCACACGACTCAAAATCGTGCGGGGGAAACCCCATGAGGGTTCAATTCCCTCCCGCGGCACCACTCCTGGCAAATTCAGGTTGGATTTGTCGGGAGTGGTAGGGCAGACAACAAATAAAGAGAGGTTTCCTCCTGCAGTACCAGACCCGAAGTCCCATATAAAACGGGGCGTCGGGTCTTGTCGTTTACTTGCCCAAACAAAAAATGCCCTCAACTCGAACAGGCATCAAAACAAGATTTAGAGCAGCCAACGTACGACCAGCCCGAGGACCAGCACCTGAACCACCAGACCGAACTTCGACGATATGTCACCACGAAAAAAACGCCTGATCAGAAAAACATGATTGCGCATATGCAGGTCGTTGAACTTCAGCAGCTGACGTCCGGTCCATCCTCTCCCCTTGGGCTTGAGCATCTCAAAAAGACCGACCAGCAGATCCGGCAACAGGCCACCGATTATTCCGGCGATGACCCCAGCCTCCGAAACAAAAGTGACGTTACTGAGCAAGAAGAAAACCAGGACAGCCGTTATCAGGGCATCCACCAGCACGCGAACGACCGCCTGATTCACGTCATCGCCGCGCTTGTACTGATCGTAAAGATACTGATCCCCATGCGGAATCATGTCCAACAAAAAATGCGAAGCGAAGCTCAAAGAGAAAGAGGCGGCCGGATCGACCACCACGTTACCCAACAGAGCGCCAACTGTCGCATGGACCGCCAAAAACATAAACATGAATTAAGATACCAGACTTGAAGAGTGTGGGAAATGGTTAGACAACCGACTGAATGTGGAAATTTCCTTGGTTTCTGCCGGAAGCAAATCCCAAACTGCTGACTTTAGGCTTAATCCTTGAAAAGAACGGCAGGGTATGCTATGGTCATTTCCGGTAACTGATGAAACAGTATTCTCGGCAAAAATATGAGGAAAAAGAAGCATAATTCGGACGAGATCAGATTCTGCCAGTCGAGGCTTCACAAGTGCCTCTATGAGTTCAAGACCGGCGAGACCTGCTTTTTGGTTGCAGTCGATTGGGACGGCGGAAGACCTCTTCGAATGGTCGTCTGCAGTGAATGTTCCAAGGCCGGATTCGGTACTCTCATCAAGAAGATAGTCATCGACAATCCGCGCGTCGCCGAGACCAAGACACGCAAGAAGAGTCCGGCGATTTCCGCCGCCTGACGGCGAGAGAGCGGATGAGACTGCGGAAAGAATTAAGTCCGGCCCCCTCAGCCGGACTTGCCATCCCGGCCGAGTCTGGTACCATTGGTCGCGCCGGAAAGAAACGTCCACGGCGAGGTAGCTCAGTTGGTTAGAGCGAGGGACTCATAAGCCCTAGGTCGTGGGTTCAATTCCCACCCTCGCTACCATGACGAAAGGCCCCTGAATGGGGGCTTTTGTCATGTAGAGAGAAGCGGACCCTAGGGCTTGTGCGAAATGAACCATGCCGCACCCGGCGGCAAGACCTCTCCACATCCGTCGCTCCGCGACGCCCGCATAAGCCCTAGGTCGTGGGTTCAATTCCCACCCTCGCTACCAGAGAGGGCGTCTCCTTCGGGAGGCGCCTTTTCATTGCGCTACGAGACGTACTCTAGGACTGATATCCAACGCAAATGACGCTCCCCGGGGCTTGGCCCGGAGTTTTGCAGGCAACAAAAATGCCCGAGACTAACTCGGGCGCTTTTGTTGGTGGCGGGGCCAGGATTCGAACCCGGGATCTCGAGGTTATGGGCCTCGCGAGATGCCACTTCTCCACCCCGCTACATAATTCAATCTTTGACTGTTCCTAGGTCCCGGATAGTCACGGACTTCCGGGATAAGCTGAAGTTTCTCACTTCGCTCGGACTTCAGCTAAGTTATGGGCCTCGCGAGATGCCACTTCTCCACCCCGCTACGTAAAGTGAAAATCAATCACCGGTTGAGAGTATAGACCGGGCTTAGATTACCGTCAAGGACGACAACACCACATCATGTCAGATAGTCGGCTGTTTCAGCAGAAAATCCAGAAACGACAACACTCCGGTCGTTATGAGCGTCACCGCCAGAGCTGCTAGACACATCCCCAAAAACACGTAGAGGCAGGCCCGACGCCACGGCACTCCGAACAGGAACGCCGCCACCGATCCGGTCAGCACTCCGGTCATGGGCAGCGGCACGGCGACAAAGACCGTCAGGGCCAACAGGCCTAACCGATCGTACCGACCGTTCCCCAATACGCGCCTGGAACGACGCAGCACGACGTCAGTAATGCGGCTAAAGAAACCGCGACGCGAATCCATGAGCCTGATCCACCACCCGCCGACCAGATAGACAGCAAAAAACAGCAGCATGTTGCCGAACAGGGACAAGACGACAGACTTGAGGACCGGCATGCCCAGCACGCCGACGGCAAAGGGAATCGAGCCGCGAAGCTCGATGACCGGTGTCGCGGCTATGCCGACGACCAGCAGACTGTCCGTTATTCCGTACATGGGAGTCAGCTTCCTGCGGACCAGCCAAAGGCATCGAAGGCCCAAAAAATCATGGCTCCGACGTCATCGAACCTGATTTGCTTGGTCGGTGCGCCTAGGACGACGGTCACGATCCGGTTCCCATCCTGATCCTCAGCGGCGGCGGCGAAACAGTATCCGGCCTCCTCCAAATATCCGGTCTTGCCTCCCAGGAAAGACAGCGGCGGTCTGGAGACCCAACCCCCAAGCAGCTCGTCGGTGCTCTGGAGACGGTGACGAAATCCGCTTGCCGCTTCAAATGAGTACTCCCTCATCACCACAATGCCATGAATGACGTCGTCCTGAAGGCTGCGCCGAAGCAGCAGGGCTACATCCCTCGCACTGGCGACGTTACCGGGATCCAAACCGGTCGGTTCGACGAACCTGGTCTCGGTCATCCCCAAATCGGAGGCCAACGAGTTCATCCGAGCGACGAAATCATCTTCCGAAAGTCCGGTCGAGCGCGACAGGACGACCGTAGCGCCGTTGGCCGAGGCGATCAGCGAAGCGTGCAGCAGGTCACCGACCCGAATCACCTCCCCCGGGGCGACGTACTGGATGCCGCCCGGACGCATGTCCTGAGGCAGAACCTCGACCGTGCCGTCCAGCGGAGTGCCGACGTCCATGACCACGAGTGCGGTCATCAGCTTAGTGATCGAGGCGATCGGATAGGCTGTATCGATGTTCTTCTTCATCAACGTCTGACCAGTCTTCCAGTCCATGATGTAGGCGGCGCGAGACGAAGTCTCGACCCCGATACGAGCGGAGTCCTTCTTGACCGGCACCCGCACGACGCTGGCGATCTGACGCTCGACGTCGGCAGAAACCGGCAGGAACGAACGAAACTGCGTACTCAAATCCGCCGGCATCATCGCCGGATGGGCCTGAGCCGTAGCGACATAGATTGTCAGGGCCAAAAGGAGCGTGAACATAAAAACTATTCTTTGCCTTCTTCTTTTGAGTCATTGACGTCGCTGCCGATCGACGGACCGACGGCGTTCTCCATGGCCCTGGTGACGTTCTCGTCAGAGCGCAGCAGATCGTAGTCCGGCAGTTCCTCGACCGAGGCGACCCCCAGGAAACGGAGAAAGTCCATAGTCACCCGAAACTGAGTCAGCGGATGCGAGGAGTCCCCCAACGACTCGACCAGACCGCGCATCATCAGGTTACGCAGAATCAGTGAGCAGTTGACTCCCCTGACCTGCTCCAGTTCCGGCTTGGTCAACGGCCCCCGATAGGCGACGATGGTCAAGGTCTCGAGCGACGGCCTGGTCATCTCGCCGGTAGTCTCGTCCTTGAGGAAAGTACCCACCAACTCGGACGTATCTTGGGAAGTCGACATCTGTACGCTGTCGCCGTGCCGCAGCAGCCTCAATCCGGACTTGCCGTCCGAGTATGCCTCCGCCAGCTCACTGACCGCCTCCGCGACCTCGGCCTTCTTCGCACCGCAGACCTCGGCCAGCTTAGCCACGGTCAGAGGCCGGTTCACGACGAAGAGGATACTTTCTACTTTTGCTCTCAGCATATTGATGGTCATCCGAGATTACTTTCTTGATTGCGCAACCGTTGCCGCATCCAGTCGCGTGATACTGATGTCGTCGAATCGTTCGGACTGCGTTACGGAAACGGCGCGTTGCTTGACCATCTCTAGCAAGGCCAAGAAGCTGACGATCACCTCCAGCCGGGAGGTCGATGACAGGATCAGCGACCTGAAGCTGGTCCGTTTCGTGTGTGCGATGAACTCCTTGATCTGCCGAATCTTGTCATGGATGGAGACGATGCGCTCGAGCGTCTGTCTCTGGACCTTCACGATCGGCTCTAGCCGTTTGGATACGGCAGCGAACAGCTCACGCATCTGCCCCGGCTTGAGCTTTTTCGGCGGGAAGAAGCCGATCTCGGTCTGCGGTAACTTGTCATGCACATACATGAAGCGGCGCTTCCCCACCAGCTGCTCGATGACCTTCGAGGCGTCGAGATAGGCCTTGTAGATGCGCAGCTGATCCTCCAGGTCGAGCTCGCCGTCGCCGTCGTCCGCCGCCTGAAGATACGGCAGCAGCAGTCTCGACTTGATCAGCAGCAGCCTAGAGGCCACGACCAGGAAGTCGGCCAACTCCTCGGGAGGCAGGTCCGGATTCTCCTCCACCATCTTTAGGTAGTCGTCCGTGACCTGTGCCAGCGAGATCTCGGAGATGTCCAGCTTTTCCGCCTCGATGAGCTGAAGCAGCAGGTCCAGTGGACCTTCATACTGATCGAGTCTGACGGTGAAGGGCATAGCCTAAACGGACGGTAACCTTCTGCGAATCGGCCCTCTTCCGGTCGACTTCTTCTTGGCCGGTCGATGCGATGCCGCCTTCGCGGCTTTCTTCACTGTCTTCTTGGTCTGCGTCCCGACCGGCCCGCGCTTCAGCGGCTTAACCTTGGATTTAGACTTGGGTTTGACAGTCTTCTTGACGGTCTTTTTGGCCGACGACCCTCTCTGGACCTTCAGATTATTTTTCTTGCCGACGATCGCAACTATCGCCTGCTCTAGCTCGACCAAATCCTTGGCCTTCAGCCTAAGAGATTCAGTGAACGACTCGGCACCGACCAATATCTGCTTGGTCTTGAGCACACTCTGGTCAATCAGGACACCAAACTTGTGCAGGGACCCAAACGGCGACACCGCACCGGGCTCCAATCCCAGCTTCTTGAACACCCCCTCCGGCGCGATCTCGACCTTAGTGGCCTTCAGTGCCCGCTTGACCTTCTGCAAATCTACATTGCAGGAAGCCGGCAAGACGACCACAAAGTACGCTCCCTTCTTCTTGAGCATCGGCAGTTCGACCCGCAGCAGGAGAGTCTTGGCGATCTCTTCCAGCTTGGCTCCGGCAGTCTGAGCCAAGTCGTAGGCGGTGTAGACCTTACGGTGGGAGATGACATCAAAATCGATGCCGCTTTTCTTCAAGAAGCTGATTATTTGCTTGGAGGCCGGCTTGACTTTTGGCTTAGTCTTGGTCTTGGGCATATCCTTTTCCTAAAGGTCCGCGAAAACGGACCGGACCGACGTTCAGACGTCGGATCTAATGTGAACGTCCTTGAGCTGACTCGGAGCGAGAATGGAAGGTGCGCCCATCATCGGATCGCGGGCATCACCGGTCTTGGGGAAGGGAATGACCTCACGAATGTTCGGTTCGTCGGCCAACAGCATGACCAGACGGTCGATCCCCGGCGCCATACCGCCATGCGGCGGAGCTCCGTACTCGAAGGCCTCCAGAAGATGACCGAATTTCTTCTCTATCTCCTCACTATCCATGCCCAGCAGTTCAAAAATCCTATTCTGCAGATCACGGTTGTGAATACGAATCGACCCGGACGACAGTTCGGTCCCGTTAAGGACCAGATCGTAAGTCCAGCCGCGGACCTTGAGCGGGTCGGAGTCGAGCAGATGGATATCCTCTAGATTAGGCATGCAAAAAGGGTGATGCATGGCCTGCAGCTTACCGTCGTCACCCGACTCAAACAGGGGAAAATCAACGACCCAGCAGAAAGCCAATTCGTTCGGATCGTCCTTGCTCTTGCGGAGGTCGGGCTTGTCGATTCCGTACTTCTCCATTGACTCCGCGTAGGTCAGGCGAGGGAACGGCGTCTCAGCGATGCGCTTGTCGGGCATGACCTCTTTGATCAGGTCGATCATCATGCGCTCGTTGAGCGCCAGCACGTCGTCCTGAGTTACGAAGGACATTTCGAGGTCCAGCTGCGTAAACTCGAACTGCCGGTCGCCGCGCGGATCCTCATCACGCAGACAACGGGCAATCTGAAAGTAGCGCTCCACGCCAGCGACCATAAGAAGCTGCTTGAACTGCTGCGGTGCCTGCGGCAGTACGTAAAACTTTCCCGGATGCATCCGTGACGGAACAATGTACTCCCCTGCCCCCTCGGGCGTACCCTTGGTCAGCATCGGCGTTTCGATCTCAATGAATCCCTCGTTCCGCAGCCAACTGCGGAAGAAGCTGACGACCTGATCGCGCAGTCTGAGATTCCGTGCCATCCGCTCGGAACGCAGATCCAGATATCGGTATTTAAGGCGCAACTCCTCGTTGACCGGCATAGTATCTTTGTCGACCTCAAAGGGCGGAGTCTTGGCCTCGTTCAGGATCTCCAGACTTTCAGCCAGCATCTCGACCGAACCGGTGATCAAATTCGGATTGCGCATCTTCTCCGGCCGTTCGTTGACCGTACCTCTGATCCGAACGCAGAACTCCGGCCGTAGGCTCATGGCCTGAGCCAGCAGCTCCTGATTGCCGGGAACGAAAACCACCTGCAGCAGTCCGGTGCTGTCACGCAGATCGACAAAAACTATCTTGCCCATATCGCGACGGGCGTGGATCCAGCCGGCCACCTCGACACTCTCCCCCACCAGTTTCGGAATTTCCGCTATGTATTTCTTCATAAGATTGTCTTGAATCGGAAACGCTTGAAGCTTTCGTTAGTCTACCTCTTGGAGACCATGCCGACATAGTCGACTCCGTGAAAATCGGGATCCGGATACCGTCCGGAACGCCGAGCCACCGATACGACAGTGCCGTCCCTGACCGAAACCAGCTGCAGTTCGTTGTCCCGGTCCACCGCCAGCGACTGACTGTCCGGCGTCCAACCGAGTACCGTCCCCGAAATCAGCCGACGTTCATGCCCACCTAAATGCAGGTCACTGACCAAGACGTCGGATTGGGCTCCGATGGCTGTAAAGGCGACCTTGGAGCCGTCCGACGATATCTTTGGCTGGCCGAACGTCCGATAATCCTCGCTCTCGCCGGCCAGCTCGACCATCTCGCCGGAAATCAGGTCCAACATGACGACTGAGGAGAATCCGACCGTACCCCCCAGACCAGAATCTTCGCCGGTCGTCACTATTCCCACCACTTTTCCGGAGGCCGGATTCAGATCCATCTGACCGAAGCCCATTCTTCTGACCAGATCGATTTCGGTCAGACTGCCGGCATCGACGTCCAGCCGATAGGCCCCCAGCGGCTGACCGCCGACTTCGGGTACCGACACCAGATAGACCAGATTCCCGTCCCAGGCGATCGGTTTGACCGGCTCCGACACCGAAAAGGACTTCAACGGACCCGAGGCGGCCCCCAGGACGACCTGACCGCGGGCGTTGTCGTAATGGACCGTCCGGCCATGGTCGGCCGACGGACGGCCGCCGTACTTGAGACCCAGACCTCCCCAGCCGAAGCTCGGACGAAACTCGTTGCCTGAGGCATCTATCCAGGTGACGTCGTCGATCTCGTTATGCCGGGCGAAGAGCAGGGTGTCGTCCGAAACCGAACCCATCCACGGCTCTCCCCGTTCGTTCATTCCGCCGTCCTGAACTATCCGCAGCATGCTCTCGCTGCGCAGAGACGATCCGTCGAGCGGGTAGCGAAAAAACTCGTAGGAAACAGTGTCGTCGCTGGCGGCGTTGCTGTCGCCGCGTGAAACGACCCGATAACTTCGATAGATCAGGTAGCTGGGAACGGCGGCTGACATCGAACTGCCCGGAACCGCACCGACTTGGGTCGGATTGATGATGTAGGCGATACGCCAACTCAAAACCATGGTCAGTACGGTCAACGATACGGTCAAAATCATTCCGGCCTTGATGTAGGCTGTCCTGACCGGCGAGTCGCCTACTTTCTTTACAAACATACAAAATGGCGATGACTTGGGTCCCTGAATCGGCTAGGGCTGAAGTCTGTTCAACAGGCGCGGGAACGGTACGGTCTCGCGCACGTGCTCAAGACCGCAAAGCCAGGCGACGGTACGCTCCAGACCGATGCCGAAACCGGAATGTGGTACCGAACCATAGCGCCGCAGGTCCATATACCAGCCGAAGGTCTCAATCGGCAGGTCGTGTTCGACAATGCGCCTTTCCAGCAGTGAGAGATCATGAATGCGCTGCGAACCGCCGATGATCTCCCCGTAGCCTTCCGAAGCCAACAGGTCGTCGCAAAGCGTCCGGTCGGGACGTTCCGGATCCGGTTCCATGTAGAAGGCCTTGATCGAGGACGGATAATGACGGACGAAAACCGGCCGGTCGAACTCCCTGGTCAGCGTCGTCTCGTCGTCTCCGCCGAAGTCGTCGCCAGATTTGATGTCCGAACCGGCCTTCTGAAGACGTGAGATCGCCTCGTCGTAGTCGATGCGCGGAAAACTGCCCTCAGCCGTCCGCTCGAGAGTCTCGACACTGCGGCCCAGCTCCTTCAGTTCGCGATTCCGCTCCTCCAGCACGCGTCCGGCGACGAAGGAGACGAGACGTTCCTGCAGATCCATGTTGCCGCGCCAGTCCATGAACGACGCTTCGGCCTCGAGCATCCAAAACTCGGTCAGGTGACGTCTGGTCTTCGACTTCTCGGAACGGAAGGTCGGACCGAAGCAGTAGGTCTTCCCTAAGGCGGCTGACGTCGCCTCCTGATAGAGCTGTCCAGACTGCGAAAGATAGGCCTGATCGTCGAAATACTTCACTTCGAACAGGTCGGTCGTTCCCTCGCAGGCGCTGGGAGTGAAGATCGGCGAGTCGGCCAGCACGAAACCCTCACGTCTCATGAAGTCACGCATGGCGAACTCGATCGTGTCGCGGACACGCAAAATGGAGGACTGCCGTTCGGAACGAATCCAGAGATGGCGGTAGTTGAGCAGGAAGTCCGGACCGTGATCCTTCTTGCCGATCGGATATTCCTGCGCGATCTGCACCGGCTCCACCTCCTCGACCGACAGCTCGAAACCGCTCGGTGCGCGTTCGTCCGACCGAACGGTTCCGCGAACGACGACCGAAGACTCTATCGTCAGGCGCTGGATGGATTCCCAGGCCTCATCGCCAAGCTGATCGCGAACCGCCACACCCTGGATCCTGCCGGTTCCGTCTCGTAGCTGCAGGAAGGCGATCCTGCCCGAGGAACGCAAATTATGGCACCAACCCCTTATCTCTACTTTTTGGCTCTCCTTAGCGGAAATTTCTGATATTGCAGTTACCATACTTTCGGTTCGAGTTACCGTTCAATTGTGCCGAAATAAGCCAAAAAAAGCAAAAAGACCAAACGAATACCGAATCGGTTTGGTCTCGAGTCCTAACCGCCGTCAACGTAGACCTGCCCGAGATGAGGAGCTGCGGTCAGGCGTTGACCGAAATCATGTACCGCAACGGGTCAAATCGCGCCTCCAAGTTGGAGGTGACCAGCACGTCGACGATGAAGGCAACCTGATCCCTGACCTGATCGGTCAGACGCAGCAGTCCGGCCTGAGAAAGTCTCTCACGGCGCAGGAATCGCAGGACCTTGACGGTGTCACCCATGACTCCGAGCGCCGTACCCGACCGGCAGTTTCGACATTCTATCCCGCCGCGCAGTACGTTCAGGGCATTGCCGTAGAAGTCAACGGACTGTCGGCAGCCGACGCAGACGTCGATCTCCAGTCCGAAGCCCAGCACGTCAAACAGTTTGATCATGGCCGCATTGAAGACTGGACGTCGGTCGATAACGGTTCCCTCTCTGTCCATGGCCGTCATGAACTCCAGCAGCAGCTCAAAGATCCGTGGCTCCGGCAATTCCCAACGGGTCAGGGAGTCAACCGCCAGCAGCAGCGACTGGACGGTGGAGGTCCGTTCCAGGGAAGCTGCCACGCGACGGAACGACAGGCTCAAGTTGGCCCCGGCCAGACGGTCCATCTGCCGACCTCTGGCCACCATCAGGTCGACCACGCCGAAGGCACCCATATGAGGCGACATCTTACTTCCGATCTTGCGCGTACCCTTGGCCAGAAGGGAAACCTTACCGTGCGATTCGGTGAAGACGACGTACTGACGATCATCACCCCTAAGACCACGCGCCTTCAGGACTATGCCCATGTCGCGATAGGTAGCCATCAGGATTCGGTTTCCTCAGGCCGGTCCGGCGCCCGACCAGCGGCCAACGATATTCTCTCAATGTAAGTCTCCAGGATCAGGGCAGCGGCGACGGCATCGAGGTCGAACTTCCGGCTGCTGCTGACGCCGTATTCGCGTCGCATTCGCTCGGCGAGAACCGAGGTAAAACGCTCGTCCTCGGTACTGACCGGAACCCCGGCCGTCAACGACAGACGGCGGACGAAATCCGTTACCTGTTCCAGGGTGTCACCTCCTTCATGGCCCCGCAGGCTGGTGGGCAGTCCGACGACCACACCCTCGACCGCCTCAATCTCGATCTCCGCCGTCACTGCCCTGACGACCGAGGCCATGTCCTCGGTTGCGATGGTCTTCAGCGGTTCGACAAAAAACGGCGACGTGTCGCCGATGGCCAGTCCTGTCCGTTTCGATCCGAAGTCGACTCCCAACAGGCGCATAGAAAATTACACGGTCAAAGCCCGACGTCGGGCAGCGGAGTGAGCACCTCCACGCCGTCCTTGGTGACCGCTAGGGTCACCTCGAAGTGGGCCGACGGCAGGCCGTCTGCAGTCACGATCGTCCATTCGTCCGGCATAAGACGCACATCGTCACTGCCGGCGTTGACCATCGGTTCGATGGCCAGGACCATGCCGGGACGGATCCTGACCGGACGCAGGGACGGATCGAAGTAGTTAGGTATCCTGGGTTCCTCGTGAACCTCGTGCCCGACGCCGTGACCGACCAGGTCCTTCACCGTACTGAAACCGCTGCGCCGCACGTGACGGTCTACCGCCTTGCCTATGTCGCTGATCCAGTTGCCGGCCACGGCCTTTTCCAGTCCGATCAGCAGGGACTTGCGGGTGGCGACCGCCAGCTGCCGCAGACTGTCGCTGACGTCGCCGACCGGAACGGTAACGGCCATGTCGGTACACAGTCCTCCATACCACATGCCGATATCCAGCTTCAGAATGTCTCCGGCGCGCACCCGACGTCCCGGAACGGCCGGCGCATGGACCACCTCATGATTTATGCAGGTGCACATCGTCGATGGGAAGGCACGATCGTCGCCTTCACCCCGATAGCCCTTGAAGGACGGACTGCCTCCGGCCTGACGCATCAGCCTTTCCGCCAGCTCGTCTAGCTCACCGGTGTCGGCTCCCGGACGCACTTCACCCACCACCTGCTCGAGGACCCGTGAAAGCACGGCCCCTCCCCCGCGCAAAATCTCAATTTCCTTCGTATCCTTGAGCGTGATCATACGGTCAGTTTAGGGAAGAAAACGACATAGAACAAGCCAATTCGCTACGACCGAAATGTGAGGAAACGTCTAAAAACAATGAACCGAACAGCTGTCACCGCAACGAAACTCAGGCCGACATACGGACGCTATTCCCGAAATTTCTCCATTATGGACTTGAACACCTCCGCGATCGACTGCTCCCCGTCGACCTCGCGCAGCAGGCCACGCTCGCGGTAGTACTCGACAAGCGGTTTAGTCTCGCTGCCATAGATGGCCAGCCGCCGACTGATCGCCTCGGACCTGTCGTCTGACCTATGAACCAGTTCCGAGCCGCACCGGTCGCACCTGTTCGGATCACGTTTTGACGGATGCAGGTCTACATGAAACTTGGTCTCGCAATCGCGGTTGGCGCAGACTCGCCGCCCCGAAAGCCGTCGCATGGCCTCCTCGTCCGAAAGACGGATGTAGACCACATCGCTCAACGTCCGTCCGTTTTCGGCCAGCATTTCGGTCAAAGCCTCGGCCTGAGCCACATTGCGCGGAAACCCGTCCAGAATGAATCCCTTGCGAGCGGACGGCGCGTCCATCCAGTCTGCGACGACCCGACAGACTATGTCCTTGGGCACCAGATCTCCGCGTTCAACGTAAGGAGCAATCTCGCGACCGAGTTCCGTACCTTCTTCTATCCTTGAACGAAAGAGCCGACCTGTGGAGACGGTCGATACGGAAAATTTCTCGGCCAGCATTTCGGCCTGTGTTCCCTTTCCGGATCCCTGAACTCCGAGCATCACTATGTTTCTCATAAGGCACCTAGACGACGAGGAAAAAAGTTAGGTATCCGATGACCGAACCCAAGGCAAGAGGGGGCAACACCTGCGACGAAAGTGACCGCGGAAAGGACATGTGGCTAAGTACCGAGAAAAGTACGGCTCCCAGCATCACCGATCCGGCCGCGGCCAGACCATGATGCCACAGAACCGAAATGACGAACATTGTCGGCAGCAGCAGGTCGCCGATTCCCCGAAAGCCAAAACCGCCGACATTACCGGAGACCTTCCCTATCCCGGTCCGCAGGCCACTCCAGCTGAAAGGAAGGACGAAAGAGAAGAATGCCCGGCGTCGCGGCAGCCGATGTCCGAACAGGACCGACCTTTCGGAGAGGTGTACCGCCGTCACATCATAGATCGCGAATAGGACCAGGACCAGCAGTAGCGCTCCGGGCTGAAAAACCGGTCCGACAGAAGAGCTGATGCCGGCCAGCCCTAGACAGAGCAGCAAATCATAAATCACCACCCAAGGATCGGAGTAGTAGACGACCACGACCAGACAGAAAGCGATCGTACCCGCAGTCGGGCCAAGGAGCGCATCGACCCCGAAGGTCAGACCGAAGATGGTCGCCAGGGACATGACCGTGTCCAGCAGTCTGGTGTCCCGGACTGATCTCAGAGTCAGAAAAACCAGAACTAGGACTCCGGCCAATGTCGTCAGAACCTTCCAGTTTGAAGGCTCAAACGACACTAGCGTCCCGACGAGCGGTCCTCCGGACTTAGAGGCTGCAGCCTCGACGCTGGCCATTAGCATCATGACCAGCAGGCAGGCCAAGGACTGCCAAAAAACCGTATCTCCAGTCGGATTGTCAACCGGAACGACGAAATTTTTCTCGATCGAACTATCCTCAGGCATGCCGAAAGCAATTCAAGTCGTTCGCCGACAAACGTCAGCCGAACACGAAAACCCTATCAAGGGCACGAACGAAAGACAACGAGAGACAAAAGTGCCGCCTGGTCAGACGGCACCTCGCGTTCTTCGGACGGCTATAAAGATGCTGTTGCTGAACTACAGCGACTCGTATTCCCGCATGGTCAGCTGAGAGTTGACCTGGTTGACGATCTCGATCACCACGGACACGACGATCAGCAGGCTGGTACCGCCGATTACCATGGCCCGAGTGCCGAGCGACTGCTGCATGACGAGCGGAAGGATGGCGATAGCCGCCAGAAAGAACGCGCCGGCCGGCATAATCCGATTGATGGTGCGCTGAATGAATTCGGCCGTCGGACGTCCCGGACGGATCCCTGGGACATAACCGCCCTGCTTCTGCAGATTCTCCGCCACCTGATCGGGATGAAAAATAACCGCCGTGTAAAAATAGGTGAAGCCGAAGACGAAGACAAAATAGAGAATGCCGTAGATCAGCTGGTTCTGAAACAGCTCAATGGTCTTCTGGGCAGCCGACGCCAACCATTGGGTCTTGGCATGCACGAAAAACTGACCGATCATCGGGGGCAGCAGGATGATCGAAATGGCGAAGATGATCGGGATGACTCCGGCCATATTCACCCGAAGCGGCAGGAAGGTCTCTGCACCGCCGTAGGACCGGTTGCCGCGCATCCTCTTGGCGTAGACGACCGGAATATTCCTCTGTCCCTCGGAAATCAGGACCACGCCGGCAATGGTCGCTAGGGCAATGGCGACGTAGGCCACCCAAACCACTATCTGAGACGAGTCGTAGGTGACTAGTGCCTGCTGAAGGGTGGTGGGCATGCCGGAGATGATGCCGGCAAAAATCATTATGGAGATGCCGTTTCCGATCTTACGTTCCGAAATGAGCTCGCCGATCCACATCATGAATACTGTACCGGTAGTCATGGTAACGGCCATCATAACCATCTGGAACAGGGTCACGTTCGGGGCGATGATACCGTTGCCAGTCTGTCGCAGGAGCGAAATCATGGCATAGCCCTGCAGCAGCGCCAACGGAACGGTCAACAGACGAGTATACTGGTTGATCCTCTCCTGCCCGGCCTGTCCTTCCTTCTGCATCTCCTCGAGGCGCGGAACGATCATCGCCAGCAGCTGAAAGATGATCGAGGCGGTGATGTAGGGTCCGACTCCCAAGGCGACAACAGAGAACGACTCCATGGTGCCGCCGGAAAAGACGTTGAACATGCCGAGAACCTGATTCTGGTCAAAAAAGTCCTTCAGTGCGACCGTATCAACTCCGGGTATCGGAATATGGGCCGCGATCCTAAATATGACCAGCATCAAGAGGACGAACAGGACGCTATAGCGCAGGTCTGTCGTCTTCCATATCTGCCGCAAAATCTTCAGCATACGGTGGTTACAAATTGACTTACCGCTGTTCCCGACTCAAGCCCGCGCTGCAGGCCGAATGTCGGTGACAGCCAGCATGATAGCATGCGGTCGTATCCGCAAGTGGCGAATAGGAAGACTTGAGTCTACTCGATCTTTCCGCCGGCCTCCTCGATAGCCTTCCGGACACTGGCAGTAAGCAGACAGCCCGAAATATGGACTTTCTTCCTGATATCGCCGCCGCCGACTATCTTCACGCCGTTTCGGTAGCTGGAGACCAGTCCCTTCTTTGCCACGGAAGCAGGAGTCACGAGCTCCCCGGTCGCAAAGGCCTTGGCCAGGTCACCTAACTTGACGCAGGCGGGCTTCGCCTTCAGGCTCTTGAAGCCGCGCAGCTTCGGGGTAGCCAGCATGATCTGACGGAAACCGCGCAGCTTGCGGCGGTTGCGTCCGCCAGTGCGGGCGGCCTGACCCTTGGTGCCGCGTCCGGCGGTCGTACCCTTGCCGGAGGCGTTGCCGCGACCGACCCGCTTGGACTTGGTCCGCGAACCGACGGCGGGCTTCAGATTGTGCATCTCGAGTGCCATATATTCTTTATTTACTCAGCCTATTGCTTGGCCTCCTCAGTCTGACTCTCGACGGTCGGAACTTCCTCTTCCTCCGATTTGGACCTCTTCACCGAGTTCGGGCGCTCCTTAACGGTCTTAAAGCTGCTTAAGGCGGCCATGGTCGCCTTGGCGTTGTTGATCTTATTGTTCGAACCGAGGATCTTGGCCACTACGTTCGGCACTCCGGCCAGCTCCAGCACTACACGGACCGCACCGCCGGCCTTGACGCCAGTACCTTCCGGAGCCGGCTTGATTATCACCTTGGCGGCCGCGAACTTACGATGAATCTCGTACGGTACCGTCCTGTTGACGAACGGTACGGTTATCATCACCTTCTTGGCCTTGTTGGTCGCCTTACCGACGGCCTGCTGCACGTCCAAACCCTTCGCCACGCCATATCCGACACGCCCCTTGCGGTCGCCCAGTACGACGCAGGCCCGAAAGCGCATGCGCTTACCGCCCTTGGTGACGCGGGTCACGCGGGCCAGTTCCAAGATACGGGAATCAAACTCGCCCTTCTCCTCCGGCCGGCGGCCGCGCGGCGAACGGCCTCCACCAGGTCTGCCTCCACGTCCAGCAAGGCTGCCCGGCTTCTGTTGACCGCCGTTCGGTGCGCTGTTCTGCTTACTATTATCCATAATGTCCAACGTTAAAACGAGAGGCCGTTATCCCGAGCGCCCTGCGCCAGAGCTGCGACCCTGCCGGCGAAGGAAAATCCACCACGATCAAACACGACCGACTTGATTCCGGCCTTCGTCGCCCTTTCCGCCAGCAGCTTGCCAATCGCGTAGGCCACGGCCGTCTTACCTTTACGGCCCTCATCGTCCTTGACGGCCTTGACGTCGACCCCCTGCTCGTCCGCAGAAACCAAGGTGCGACCAGACACGTCATCGATCAGCTGGGCATAAATGTGCTTGAGGCTCCTGAAGACCGCCAATCGAGGCCGCTCGGACGTACCAGAAACTCTGGCCCGGACACGACGGTGACGGCTGATGCGGGCCTGTCTCTTCTTCGCTGCTTTAATGTCTGCCATATGTCTTCAGCTCCTTAGCTAGGATTTCGAGGTCTTGCCGGCCTTGCGCTGGATCGTCTCCTCGAGATACTTGATGCCCTTGCCCTTGTACGGCTCCGGCTTCCTGACACGGCGTATCTGCGCCGCGGTCTCGCCGACGAACTGCTTGTCGATACCGGTGACGGTAATGACGTTCTTCTCCACCGACATGTCAATGCCGTCCGGAACGGGAAAATTCACCTCGTGGGAGAAGCCGACTTCCAGCTTCAACGTCTTGCCCTGAAGCGCGACCTTGTAGCCGACGCCATTGACCTCCAGCTTTCTCTCGAAGCCTTGGGTCACGCCGGTGATCATGTTGCTGATGAGACGGACAAACAGGCCCCATAGCGCCCGGTCGCTGACGTTAGTCTCATCCTGTACCTTCACGATGACCATGCTGTCGACCAAAGACACCTCCACATGAGGATGGATATCGAAGTCAAGCGTACCCTTCGGGCCCTTGACGGTCACCTTCCGGCCTTCGAGCTTGACCTCTACGCCGGAGGGAACCGAGATTGGTTTTTTGCCGATTCTGGACATAAGCTTTTCGTCACTGCTGCTCGGTTCCTTAGAAGATCTCGCACAGCACCTCACCGCCGAGCTTCCGCTTCCTGGCTTCCCGGTTGGTCATGATGCCCTGTGAGGTAGATACGATGGCGATGCCGTGGTCCGACCTGACCCGCGGCAGGAACCTATACCCGGAATAGGACCTCCGACCCGGTCGAGAGATCCGCCGGATGTTGGTGATGGCCGAACCGTCCCGGTCGTACCTGAGGGAAAGGCATATCTCACCGAATCCGACGTCCAACTTTTCGATGCCCGAAACGTATCCTTCCGTCGCGAGGATCTTGGCGATAGCGTATTTCATGTTCGAGTACGGAATGCATACCTTGGCCTTCTTGACCATGTAGGCGTTACGTATCCTCGTAAGCATGTCTGAGATTGGGTCTGTGATCATAATCTTGCCTCCATTTCTTACCAAGATGCCTTCCTGATGCCCGGAATCTCCCCTTTCCTGGCCATCTCGCGAAAGCAGATTCGACAGAGCTTGAAGTCCCTCATGTAGCCGTGCTTACGGCCGCATTTCCAGCAGCGTCTGACCAGCCGAGTCGAGAACTTGGGCTCCTTGTTTGACTTTACGATTTGCGCTGTTGTAGCCATAGCTCGCTGCTATTTTTGAGTTGACCGGAACGGGAAACCGGCCGTCTTTAGTAAGGCCAATCCCCTCTCTCGGGTTCCAGCGTCGGTAACGATGGTGATCTCAAGGCCATGCGTCATGTCGGCGTCCTCCGGATTGATCTCCGGAAAGGCGACGAATTCGCGAAAACCGATGGACATGCTGCCGTGCGCGTCGACCGACTTGGTCGGCAGGCCACGGAAGTCACGCATTCGGGGCATGGTCAGGTTGATCAGCTTGTCGATGAAGTCGTACATCCGCCTGCCACGAAGGGTGACGGCCATTCCGACCGTATTGCCCTCGCGGATCTTGAAGCCGGCGATCGACTTGCGTGCCAGCGTCTTGACCGGCTTCTGGCCGCTGATCTTGGTCAGCGTACGCTCCACGGCATCGACAAACTTCGGGTCCTTGATTCCGTGCTTGAGGCCGACATTAATGGTCGCCTTCACGAACTTGGGCACCGCGTTGACGTTGGTCTCGCCCAGCTCCTTCTTCAGCGCCGGAACGATCTCCTTTTCGTATTTTTCCTGCATTCGTGTTTTCTGCATATGTTCACTCGATTGCTTCCTTGCATTTCCTGCAGGTCCGAACCTTCTTGGTCTTCCCTTCGTTCTCCAACGTCTGCATGCCGATTCGAGTCGGCTGGGCGCATTTCGGACAGATCAGCTGCACGTTGGTGGCATTGAACGGGGCGTTGTAGGAGATCTTCTGGCCCTTTTCGCCCTGCTTGTGGACCTTCATGTGCTTGGTCAGCGTGTTGGCACCCTCGACGACCACCTTGCCCAGAGCCGGAAACGCCTGCATGACCTTGCCGGTCTTGCCCCGATCCTTCCCCGCCGTGACCTTTACGTTGTCCCCTTTCCTTATTCTCATATCTTTCTCGGCGGGTTAGACGACTTCCGGGGCCAGGGAAATGATCTTGGTGAATCCCTTGGCGCGCAGTTCACGAGCGATCGGCCCAAAGATGCGGGTACCCTTCGGCTCCTTGTTCTTGCGGTCTATGATGACCGCGGCGTTCTCGTCGAACCTGACGTACGAACCGTCGGCCCGTCGGGTCTCCTTCTTCGTGCGAACGATGACCGCATGGGCCACCTGACTCTTCTTCACTCCGCTGTGCGGTACGGCAACCTTGATAACCACGGTCACGACATCACCCAGGCCAGCATAATGCTTCTGGTAACCTCCCAGAACACGGATGACCTGGAGTTTCTTCGCGCCGGAGTTGTCGGCGACCGCCAACATTGAACGATGCTGCACCATATGCCTACGCGCTTACCTTACCGATGATTCTCCACCTCTTGTCCCTGGACATCGGCCTGGTTTCTTCAAACCTGACAGTCTCTCCGACCTTGCATTCGCCCTTCTCGTCGTGGACCTTGAACCGATTCGACCGGATAAGACGCTTGCCGTACTTGGGATGGACCTTCGTCCGGTCAACCCGTACGACCACGGTCTTTTCCATGCGGTCCGACACTACCACACCCTGGAAAACCCTCTTGTTTGTCTGCTTGTTGTTCTCTTCCATATCATTTTGGCTTACGCACCGACGCGCTAGCTAACGGCCGCTTCGCCATTACCGGACAGGGTCCGCTCGTGTCTAATCGACAGGATGCGCGCAATGTCCTTACGGATCGTGCGCAGTTCCCGGACCCGAGTGAGCCTCCGACCGACAGCGGCAAACCTGCGGTCCTGCATCTGACTCTGCAGCTCGGCCAACAGACGACCAAGTTCGACGTCGGACTTTTCCTTCATTTCGTTCATCTTCATAAGCCGTACCGTTATTTGACGATGAACTTGGTGCGCATCGGCAGCTTGTGGCCGGCCAGTCGCATGGCTTCCCGGGCCGTCTCCTCAGGAATCCCGTCCATCTCGAACATGACGGTTCCCGGACGGATGACGGCCACATAATGGTCGACTGCACCCTTTCCGCTACCCATCGTGTTCTCGTTGCCGTGAAAAGTGATCGGCTTGTCGGGGAAGATGCGAATCCAAATCTTGCCACCGCGCTTGATGTAGCGCGTCATGGCCCGACGGGCAGCCTCTATCTGTCTAGAGGTAACCCAAGCCCCGTCCATGGCCTTGAGGCCATAGCCGCCGAAGCTGACGTCAAGCTTGGTCGTGGCTTTGCGCTTATTGCGCCCGCGACCCTTGTGCATCTTCCTATATTTAACCTTGGCTGGCAGCAACATAAGGACTCAATTTCGGATTTTTCCCGTTTTCGATACGACCTCGCCGAGCCGCTCCTGTCCGGTGGCGTCGCCGTTCTTGCCGATGAAGACCTCACCGCGGTAGATCCAGACCTTGATGCCGATCGCACCGAAAATGGTCCGGGCCGTACCCTGGGCAAAATCGACATCGGCCCTAAGGTTATGCAGCGGAATGCTTCCCCAAGAAAGCTTTTCCTCCCGAGCAATCTCGGCGCCGTTCAGTCGTCCCTTGATCATCAGTTTGACGCCCTTGGCACCGGCCTTCTGGACCCGATCCAAGTTCAGCTTCAGCACGCGACGAAACCGCACGCGACGCTCGACGTCGGCGATCATCGACTGCAGAACTATGTTGGCCGACAGCGATGGCCGAGTCACCTCGATGATGTTGAGGTTCAGGTTGCGCTGCTGGCCGTCCGGCCGACCCCGACTGATCATCTTCTTCAGGTCGAGCTTCAGCGACTCGACGCCGGTTCCGCCCCGTCCGATGATGAAGCCCGGTTTGGCGGTATGGATGGTGACCGTCACCGCACGGGGAGTCCGCTCGATCTCGATCCGGTCGACCGACGACTCCTTCAGTTTCTTCTCCAAGAAGGACCGAAGCTGAAAATCCTCGCGAAGCAAATCGGGCATGGTCCGCCTGGTGCCGAACCACTTCGACCCCCAGGAATAGATTACGCCGATCCGGAAAATCTTTGGATGAATCTTTTGGCCCATATTACGCTTCGCTTTCGCCCTTCTTAGTTTCTGACTGCTGAACCGACCCGGACTGTGCGGTATCAGAGCCGGTCTTCTCTTCCTGAACCTGTGCTGTCTTGTCTTCGGTCGACTGTCCCTTCTCGGTCCGCACCACTTCGCTCTCGACTACCTTAACTGCCTTCTTGGCCACTACCGCCTTGGCGACTGCCTGAGGTACGACCTCGGCTGACCTCTCGTCGATGATGACCGTAATGTGGGAAGATCGCTTGCGGAGAGGGGTGGCACGACCGAAGGCACGCGGCATCCAGCGATGGAGAACCGGTCCGCCGTCGACCGTAATGGACTTAATGAACAGACCCTCACCTTCCAACTTGAAGTTATGGACGGCGTTGGCCTTGGCCGACATGACGACCTTAAGCACCGGAAGGGCGGCGGCCTTCCGAATGAACTTCAGCTGGGCTTCGGCCGACGAAACATCCAGACCGCGAACCAAGTCCGCGACCAAACGCACCTTCTTCGGCGAGATCCTGATAAACCTGGCTTTTGCTATCACCTCCATATGCCTTACTTCTTGGTTGTGGAGGCTGCCTTGTTGGCAGTCCTCTCGGCCTCCTGTCGCTTCTGTTCGAGTTCCTTCTGCATCTTGCCGCCATGCCGGATGAACTTCCGCGTCGAGGCGAACTCGCCCAGCTTGTGTCCGACCATGTTCTCCACGATCTTGACCGGCACATGCTCCTTGCCGTTATGCACGCCGATGGTGTGACCCACCATGACCGGCGTGACGTGCGACCAGCGCGACCAGGTCTTGACCACCTTGCCCGGCTCGATCTTCGAGAGCCTAAGAACTAGCTTCTCGTCTACGATTGGTCCTTTCTTTAAACTGCGTGGCATAAGTTTGTCCGCTTACTTCTTCCGCTTCTTGTTGCGTCGCTGAACAATAAGCTTGTCCGAAGCGAGCTTGGTCCGACGGGTCTTAACTCCCAAAGCCGGCTTACCCCACGGGGTCTTAGGATGCTTGAGGCCGATCGGATGACGACCCTCACCTCCACCGTGCGGATGATCAACCGGATTCATGGCCTTACCGCGAACAGTCGGGCGGATGCCCAGATGCCGCGAACGACCGGCCTTACCCCAACGAATCAGACGGTGATCCGGATTGCTCACCACACCGACAGTGGCCATGGACAGGCGGGAGATCAGACGAATCTCGCCTGACGGCAACTTGAGCTGGGCATACTTGCCCTCGAGTGCCATGTACCGAGCCGACAGTCCGGCGCCGCGCACCAGCTGACCGCCGTTGCCGGGGACCAATTCGATGCTGTGGACCGTGATGCCGACCGGAATCTGCTCAAGCGGCATACGGTTGCCCGGCTTGATCTCCACCCGACTCATCGAGGAGACGATGACGTCACCGACCTTCAGTCCCTGAGTGGCGACGACATATCTCTTCTCCCCGTCGCGATAGTACAGCAAAGCCAAACGGGCACCGCGATTCGGGTCATACTCGATGGCCGCGACCTTGGCCGGAACGTCGAACTTGTCCTGCTTGTAGTCCACCACACGGACGTAACGTCGGGCGCCGCCGCCACGATGACGGACGGTAATCCTTCCGTGGGCATTGCGACCAGCGACGCTCTTCCTGAAGACGGTCAACTTCTTTTCCGGCTCGGTCTTGGTGATGTCGGAAAAGGCGTCAACACTGGAGATGCGCCGTCCGCTCGTCGTCGGATTGTACTTCTTGATTGGCATAATTTTATGCGCTTTCCGCCAGGCTGATCGAATCGCCCGCCTTCAGAGTAACAATGGCCTTCTTCCGATCCTTGCGTCGGCCCTGCTGACGACCACGGCGAACGGCCTTGCCCTTAACGTTGAGCATCTGAACCGAGACCGGATTGACCTTGTAGATCACCCGAATGGCCCGTGCAACCTCGACCTTATTGGTGTCGCCGTCGACGAAGAATGCGTACTTGCCCTTCATCTTCAGATGCTCCCCCTTCTCGGTCAGAACCGGACCGCAGATGATGCGATAGGCAAAGCCATCCTCGGGACGGACCTCCCTCTTCTCGGTCTCATTAGACTGAACGGAACCATCTCCGACTGCCTTAGAATCAGACTTCGTGATGCTGTCCTCGGACTGTTTGCCAACCGTCTGATCTGACTTCTTCTGGCTTGATACTTTCTTCAGAATTCCCATATCAGTCAGCTTAAGCCTTGTCGGCAGTGAACTTCTGCTCAATCCCATCGGCAGCTTCCGGAGTCATGATCAGATACTCGCTGCTCAATACGTCGAGAAAGCCGAGATCCCCGACATTGCGCAGAGTCACGCTCTGGATATTGCCGGCACTGCGGCGCAGCATGGCATCAGACTTGTCGGAAACGGCCAATAGCCTCTTCTTGGTGGCGATGGGCAACTTACCGATCGTGGCGGCGAACTCCCTTGTCTTGCCGTCCTTCACCCCAAACGACTCCATCAAAATCAGGCGGTCATTGCTGACCATGTCGGACAGGGTCATCATCATGGCCCGACGTTGCGTCTTTCGGTTGACCTTCACCGAGTAGTCCCGGTCGCTACGCGGACCGAAAGTCACGCCTCCGCCGACCCAAATCGGTGAACGAGACGAACCGTGACGGGCACGACCGGTCCCCTTCTGCTTCCATGGCTTCTTTCCGCCGCCGGAGACGTCGCCCCGGGTCTTGGTATGGGCATACGATCCGTGGGTATTGGCCATCATGCTCAGCATGACCTCGTGTACGACTTCTGGCTTCACACTGACTCCGAAAACGTCGTCGCGGAGATCCTTCTCCCCGACCTGTTTGCCTTCAGTATTGTAGATCTTGACCTTCGGCATATGCTTATCAGTTCCAGGATTGACGCTTATCGAAACCACCGGAAACCAGCACCGACGCCCCGCGAGAGCCAGGCACTGCCCCCTTAACAGCCAAAACGCCGCTCTTGGCGTCGACGTCAATGATTTCCAGATTCTTTACGGTGACACGGTCGGTTCCCATACGCCCGGCCATGCGCATACCCTTGAAGACACGCTGGATGCCGCCGGAACCGATCGAACCCGGCATGCGCAGATTGTCCTTGTGGCCATGGGAGGCCGGACCTCCTCGGAAGCCGTGACGCCTGACCACACCCTGGAAACCCTTCCCCTTCGATGTGGCGGTAACGTGGACGAACTCACCCGGATTGAACTGCGAAACTTCAATGGTGTCGCCGACCTTAAACTCGGATGCGGATTCGACTCGAAACTCACTAAGCTCCCTAGAAAGCCGACCGCTGGCCTTCATGTGACCCTGCTGCGGCTTGGCCACGACCTTCTGACGAACTTCGCCGCAACCGAGCTGGACAGCCTCGTAACCGTCACTCTCGGACGTCTTGACCTGCGTGACAATGCAGGGATCGACCTGAAGCAGCGTAACCGGAACAACGGTACCGTCTTCACGAAACCGCTGCGTCATTTCCAGTTTCTTAGCGATGATGAACTTCATACTGTTCCATTATGCTCATGAAAGTTTGACTCCTAAACCGAAGCCGACTCCAGCGGAGCACTTATCCGAAGGCAATCTTTATCCGTCCCAGTCGGTTCGAATGCCGATCGCCTCGATAAACCCCTTATAAACGAAAAGCCGGAACCCTCTTGTCAGAGAAGCTTCCAGCCGTAGTCCGTCGGGAATCGTATACCGGACAGCTCGAGAGTCCACCTTCATGATGAACTTTCCAGCCGTCCGGTTCAGGATCGCGACCCTTGCTGGCCGTCCTGCCGATTCAGCGAAACCTTGGCTTGTTTTTCTTCGGAACGTTCCGTCCATGCGGAAGCTCCGGCGGTTTGATTGATCGAAGGCTGTAATTCTCCATGGCCTACCGGGAGATGGCGAAGGTTTCCTCTACACCTTCCGTTCGTACGAATGCACATTGCGTTTTCGTTTCCACTCAGCGCCTACCCGGATACTTCCTCATTCCAAGGGCTGGTTTCTTGAACGACGCGTCTGCGCCGCCCTACGAACGATAAGATGTGAAGGTCTTTCTCCGTCTCTCCCGACAGACTTGGTCTATTCGTTTCTCTATCTCTACTACGGCTTTCAGGATTGGATGAGCTGTGCCTGTCTGGAAGCCGCAGTGATGTCCATAATTGGATGCGATGGCCGATCTGGAGAAAACTACGTCGTGAATCGTACTGAAGTGTACGGTGAGCGAGTAGTTTTTGAAGATCGGTACAACGCGCCAATTACGGAGATCACGACATTTTACATTTTGATCTCTACGTCGACACCAGCCGGCAAGTTCAAGTTCGTCAATGCCTCGACGGTCTTGGGGGTCGGGTCGTAAAGGTCGACCAGACGCTTGTGCACGCGCATCTCGTACTGATCGCGAGAATCCTTGTGCACGAACGTAGAACGGTTGACCGTGTACCTCCTCTTTTCCGTCGGAAGTGGCACCGGACCCCTAACCACCGCCCCAGTCCGTTCCGCCGTCTCGATGATCGTGCGGGTGGTCTGGTCGATGATCTTGTGGTCATAGGCTCGGATCCTAATGCGGATCCTCTGCCTTGCCTCATCGTCGGCCTTCTTCGTTGTCTTCTTCTCAACGTCCATCGCCGTAGAGTTTAGTGGTAAAGACCGTGTCGAGTCAAGGGTCTACCGTTACTTCAGAATCTTGGTGACTGTACCGGCTCCGACGGTCCGACCGCCCTCACGGATGGCGAACCTCATCTTCTCCTCGAGCGCTACGACCGAAATCAGCTTGACGGTACAGTTGACTGTGTCGCCAGGCATGACCATCTCGGTACCCTCCAACAGCACGACTTCACCGGTCACGTCTGTAGTCCGAATGTAGAACTGCGGCTTGTAGCCCTTGAAGAACGGCTTGTGACGACCACCCTCTTCCTTGGTCAGGGCGTAGACCTGGGCCTCGAACTCGGTGTGCGGCTTGACCGAACCTGTCTTGGCCAAGACCATGCCGCGCTCCACCTCGTCCTTCTTGGTACCGCGCAGCAGGACACCGGCATTGTCTCCGGCGCGACCCTCGTCGAGCTGCTTATTGAACATCTCGATACCTGTCACGGTCGTCTTCCTGGTATCTCCCAGACCGACAATCTCAACCTCTTCGCCGACCTTGATGATTCCGCGCTCGATACGACCGGTGACCACCGTACCGCGACCCTCGATGCTGAACACATCCTCGATCGGCATCAGGAACGGCTTGTCGATATCACGAACCGGTTCCGGAATGAACTCGTCGAGCTTGTCCAAGAGCTCCAAGACCGGTTTGGCATCGTCGCCGGTCGGATTGTTCAAGGCCTTGAGTGCCGAACCACGCACGATTGGAGTGGTATCTCCCGGAAACTCGTACTTCTTGAGCAGATCGCGGATCTCTTCCTCGACCAAGTCAATGAGTTCCGGATCCTCCACTTGGTCAACCTTGTTCAGGAAGACGACGATGTGGGGAACACCGACCTGATGCGCCAGCAGGATATGCTCACGAGTCTGTGGCATGGGACCGTCGGCAGCCGAGACGACCAGGATGGCACCGTCCATCTGAGCGGCACCGGTGATCATGTTCTTGATGTAGTCGGCGTGGCCGGGGCAGTCAACATGCGCGTAGTGACGCTTGGCAGTCTCGTACTCGCAGTGGGCGGTAGCGATAGTGATACCGCGAGCCTTTGACTCCGGAGCCTTGTCCAGGTCGTCGACGCTCTTGTCCTGAGCGACACCGCCGGTAGTCTTCAATACCTGCAGAATAGCGGCCGTGAGGGTGGTCTTACCGTGGTCGACATGACCGATGGTGCCCACATTCACGTGCGGCTTGCTGCGATCGAATTTCTCCGCCATATGGCTTGCTTACGCGATTATTTCCCCTGAGGATCGAACCTGCCGGAACGTCCTCGGGCTTGATATTTATAAGATGGTAGACTGTCCGGCGGTCCGGGCGGATTTTTTGTTCGGTACCCACCTGGAAAGCAGAGCGCAGTATACACTAAAAAGAAAAAAATTGGCAAGGGGTCGGCTGATGCGCTCCGAACCGTCCTTTACGGCCCAATTTTGCCCTCCGTCTCCTGCCAAATTCTCATTTCCCCTCTGCTTATGACGAAATGAGCTTAGGCGGGAGGACCGGAAACGCTTTTTCCGCTCAACTGACGGCCCTATTCAATCGGCTCCAGATAGAACCGCTCCTCCTCTGCCGGCTCGTCCGGTTGTCCAACCGACGGTTCGGTCGGTAGCGACGCGGGCTGCTGAACAGCGGATTGGTTCTGAATCCGTGACTCGTCCCGGGGCGACGACTTGACCATCGACTCGATGACGCTCTTCACGGTTGACTGGAGACCGATTTCGCGGTTTATGTTAGCCCTGGTTCCGGACACTGTCAAGCGTTCTAACCCTGCTTGGTTGAACTCCTGAGATTGAGGCTGAAATTGCCCGATCGGACGTGCCACCGGTGGCGGTTCGACTGGAATTGATTCGACCTCGGCGACCGAACGAACAATGTCTTTGCGCGGCGGTGTGGGGATCGGTTGTTCGGTAGCTGAAACAGTCTCTGATCGGGAGTTCGCCGGCTGCTCGCTGGCCTGGTTCAGTAGTCGCTCATAGGCGGCTAGGTCCATGACCACCACTGCACTATCGCTCGACGGGTCGGCCAGAATCAGCCGGTCGCCGGTCTTCCTCACTAGTTCGATCAGTCGAAATACGAGTTGTGTATCCATAAAGGAAAAGTCTTTAGCTGAGGGCTAAGCTTAGATCATCGGGAGGTGATGTCAAGCCGGTGTAATGGGTCTCTGACAGCTTTTCCAAATATGTCGTCCCGGGCGGAGAGCTGGGACCCAGACTCCTTTCTCTATAACCTAGGGGGATTCCATCCCCCTAGGAACCCTGATTAATTCTCTTCAACTGGGGAAGATCCTCTCCCCCAGACCCCCGGCTCCACTTCTTTGTCTTGTCAAAGAAGTGGAGGGAAGAAACCGCCCGCCCTACCTGCGCTTGCCGGGGTTGCCGCGGGCGGCGCTCGACTCGCCGCTCCGACGCGGCCTTCGGCCTTGCGTTCGCGGCGTCCTCCGGAACGTCTCGCTTAC
>MNWN01000008.1 GCA_001872545.1 Parcubacteria group bacterium CG1_02_58_44 | reverse complement strand
GGGGAAAGAAATGAGCGGCCATGCGCGCTTCACGAAGGAGACGGGGATCAAGGTGTATTTCGCCCATCCGGCATCGCCATGGCAGCGCGGGACGAACGAGAACACCAACGGGCTCATCCGGCAGTACTTCCCCAGAGGAACGGACTTCAGGACGGTACCGACCCGTGAACTGAAGCGGGTACAGCGCCAGCTCAACGACAGGCCGAGACAGGTACTCGACTATCTCAAACCGGACGAAGTGTTCAACAGGCTCGTTGCGTTAAAAGTCTGAGACTGCCAAAGAAAACCTCCCGGAGATACGGACGATTCTGCCTTATTTCATCGACCTCCTGAACCGGACAATTCACTTAGTCTTACGAAACCGCTCCGGCACGACTTCTGGGCACTCGGCGAAGAAGGCCTGCAGCGCCGCCTGCCGATCCCGGAGCGGCGGAAACTTGGTGCTAAGAAGCTGGCCAAAATTCGGCCGCCTGGCCGGTCGGGGGAAGGCCGAGGCCGGCACCGGATCACAAGGCGTCTCAACACCCAACAGACCGAATAATTCCCGAACGAATCCGTACCAAGTCACGCCCGTACCGGAATTCACCAGATGATAAACCCCGGGGTCGTACCTGCCGGCCACCAGCCGTACGGTGGCTTCGGCTAGGTCGTCAGTGTAGGTCGGAGATCCGACTTCCTCGTCCACAACGGTCAGTTTGGGTCGCTCGGCCGCCAGCTTAAGCATGAGATTGACGAAGCTCGGCTTGGACGACGGTGAGGATCCGGGCCTACCGAACAACTTGGAGGATCGGCAGACGAACCACTTTCCGCCGGCCGCACGGACCGCTTCCTCTCCGGCCAGCTTGCTCTCACCGTAGACCGAGATCGGCGCCGGAGCGTCATCCTCGGTGTACCCCTCGAGTTTAGTGCCGTCAAAAACAAAGTCACTGCTGTAATGAACGAAGGCCGCCCCGACTTCCCGCGATAGCTCGGCCAGACGGCCCGGAACCTCAACGTTCAGCTTCCAAGCCAACTCGCGCTTGATTGGATCCTCGGCCCCATCCACGTCGTTCCAGGCCACCGCATTGACGATCGCACCGTAGCCGCCGGCCGACACATGGCCACGAACGGCCTCCCGATCGGTCACGTCCAATCTATCATGATCCAAACCGACCATCTCGTGTCCAGCCAAACCAAAAGCTCGAACCAAATCCTGACCCAGATTGCCGCGCGCACCCAAGATCAAAACCTTCATAGCGCCATCTCCTTCACTTTTTCCTCCTGCCAGACGAACGGCGACTGCAGCTCGGCCAACGTCGGGAAATTGCGGTCGCGGTCGTTGATCGTAGGCTCGCCGTCGAGCGGCCAGGCGATGCCCAGGTCCTCGGCGTCGAAGCGCAGCCCGCCCTCCGTCTCCTTGCTGTATCCGGAACGTCCGCACAAGTACATCAGCTCGCTGTCATCGACCGAATAGAAACCGTGGGCGAAGCCGCTGGGCACGAACAGCATCTTCCGGTTCTCGGCCGACAGCTCCAGGCCAAACCAACGGCCGAAAGTCGGCGAACCGACGCGGATGTCCACGGCCACGTCGTAGAGGCGTCCGCGCAGACAACGCACCAACTTGGTCTGGTCGTTCGGCGGCGTCTGAAAGTGCAGACCCCTCAATACGCCGCGCACCGAAAAGCTATGGTTGATCTGGACCACATCCGACTCGATGCCCAACGCATCGAACTTAGGACGGCTATGAGCCTCCATGAACCAGCCCCGCTCGTCGCCGAACACCTGCGGTTCGACCACCAGCAGTCCGGCAATTCCGGTCTCAATAGCTTTCATAACCTACATCACGACAGACACGACCTGTCAGACGGTCGTTCTGACAGCCTCGTCCTTCAGCGTTTCGGAATAATACTGACGATAGTAATCCTGGTAAGCGCCGGACTTCACCCGCTGCCACCAATCCGGATTGCCCCGGTACCACTCGACCGTCTGCCTGATCCCCTCATTGAACCCGATCTTCGGCTCCCAACCTAGCTCTGTCCGTATTTTGGTCGAATCGACCAGATAACGCGAGTCGTGTCCCGGCCGATCCGGCACGTAGGTCTTGAGGGAGGATGGCTTACCCAAGATATCAAGGATCAGGTCGGTGATCTGTTCGACCGACCTCTCGACCCCGGTGCCGATGTTGTAGGACTCGCCCATCCGACCCCGTTCCAGGATGACATCCACCGCCGCACTGTGGTCGTCGGCGTGAATCCACTCCCTGGTGTTCTGACTGCTCCTGAAGAGCGGCAGCGGACGGTCTTCCATGGCATTCGTGACAAAGAGCGGAATCAGCTTCTCCGGAAACTGATAGGGACCGTAATTGTTGCAGCAGTAGCTGATGGTGACCGGCAAACCGAAAGTATGATGATAGGCGCGGACGACGTGATTCGAGGCGGCCTTTGAGGCACTGTAAGGCGACTTGGGAAGATAGACGTCACCCTCCTTGAAGGCCCGATCCTCATCGAGACCGATCTCGCCGAACACCTCGTCGGTCGAGATCTGATGAAAGCGCGGCACCTCACGGCGTCGACAGGCCTCGAGCATCACCTGCGTACCCAGCACGTTGTTGCTGACGAAGACGGTCGGGTCGAGTACGCTACGGTCGACGTGCGATTCGGCCGCATAGTTGACCACAACGTCAGTATCGTCGCCAAGTGCCTCAAGAACCTGCTCCATATCGCAGATGTCACCCTTCACGAACGAATAGCGCGGATCCTTCTCGATGTCCCTAAGGTTCTCGAGATTGCCGCAGTAAGTCAGCTTGTCGTAGTTCACTACCCGCACGTCATCGTGCTCCCGCAGCAGGTAACGTAGGAAAGACGAACCGATGAAGCCGGCACCGCCAGTCACTAGGATCTTTTTCATGGTGGGACGTTAGGTGTAAGAAAGTAGGAATTACCAAAAAAGTCTCATTGCTGACGTAATCGTAGCCGGCTATTCGTTGAATTCTAACTAACCATAACAGCCGGACCGTACAATTTTATCCACAAGCAATCTCATGTCATCGCTACAGTTTATAATTCGAGACCGCTCTGGGCCAATATATCGGTTCAAGATGCGGATAAAAACGGCCCCACAACCGGAGCCGTCCGAACCTGAACTGGAAAAATCTACCTATTTGAGGCTGGACCTGATCTTGACGGACAGCTCGCCCAACTGAATGTCGTCCATCTCGATCTTCGGCCAATGACGCAGACCGTCGCCCGTAAAGCGCGGAATTATGTGTATATGGGTATGGAAAATCATCTGACCGGCGGCCGCACCCTTATTGACCATGATATTGAAACCTTGGGCTCCGGTCGCCGACTCGACTGCCCGACCGAGCGACTGGACGGCCACGAATATGCTCTGTAGCTCTTCCGAATGCACATCCAAAAAGTCAGTGCTGTGCCTCTTGGGAATCACCAGCAAATGCCCCGGACTGGACGGCTGGATATCCAGAAAGGACATGACGGTGTCATCATCGTAAACGCAATGCGAGCTCATCTCGCCGCTGGCGATCTTGCAGAATAGGCAGTCGGACATATGGATGTCAGTTATTTTTTAACGGTTCTGCGACCGGTCCTCAAAGCCGCCGCGAAGACCAGAACGGTCATGCCTACGGCCGCCACGGTCAGGGGGGTCCGATCGCTACCGGTAGACTGGAGATAGTCCCAGACCAACCGCCAAATGCCGCCGGCCGCCACCAGACCGACTGCAGCGAAGGCGAGCCGTCTCCGAATGCTGTATGGTGCGGCCGGAACCAGCAGCGACAGTCCGCCGGCCAGAATCAGCAGCCCGACCAGTGCCTGCGGCGCCATCAGGTTGAAGACCATTCCCGGACGCACGGTCTCGACCGCAGCTCCGGACAGGATCACGATCGTCAAAACCGTAAGACCAACCCGACCGATATCGGCAAGGTACGGCAGGACCGAACGATGAACAACTTTTCTGATTCGCTTGAAGGCCATCTTATAAGATCACGTTACCGACGTCGCTCTACTGCACTTCCTCACCGAAGCTCGACCCGTGCGTCAGGATGATCGACTCAGATCCGGACAGGTCGTCGCCGGTACCTTTCCAGAAACGTCGCAGGCCGGTCAGCCAGTCCGTCTTGGGGCGATGCAGGATGAAAGTCACGGACTTCAGGCGCAGGTCGTTCTCGGTCAAACTCAGGCCCGGTGCGGAAAGGGCAAAACGGTAGGCGCCGTCCTCGGTCTGCGCCAACCTGTCGAAGTCGAAGGTGGTCCTGGCTGCAGTCAGGCCGCCTTTCAGCTCCGGAAATTCGTATTCTGTCAGTATGAAATCGATACCGGCCGAATCCAAGTCATCAGAAGTCATGTGCCAGTCAAGCTCGACAGGTAGGGGCTGAAAATAGTCTTCCTCGCTGAGGGCGAACACGCCGCCGGTCTCAAGCAGGATGTCACGCCGCGGCAAATGCACCTCCACTGGCCGTCCGACCTGCCCCAACCGCACGTCCTGACGGACATTGGTTTCCTGTACCTCGAACGGCCGACCGTCGACGACGATCGTCTGCAGCCCTTCGGTGTGGGCGGTCCGAACCGTCAGCGTATTGCCTCCGGCCAGTACGTCGAGCGGCAGGGTCAGGTCGCTGTAGCCGACATGGTCGCCCAAGTAAAGGCGCCCAAGAAAGACGAACTTGGACTGACGGGTAGTCAGCTCACGGATGAAGACATCGTCGGATGCGGTGAACTCGATACGGTACAGTCCCGGTGTCGGGCTGGCCACCGACACGGCCACCGTCCGCAGCGGCGAAGACCCCTGGTCGTCGGCAGTGTTTCCGTCGTCGGCCAGTACAGTACGTGCCACTGCCGTCTCCTGACCCTCACGGAATACCGACAGCGTGACCGGATCGGCTCCCGACTGACGGTTCATGTCGTGAACCACGAAACTGAAGGACAGTGTCTCGCCTGCAGTGTAGGTCAATATGCGATGGTGTCCGCGCAGCGATACGACGCGAGTCTTCGGCTGATCGGACGGCATGCCTTCCGGCCGGTACGGCCAGCTGAGCCCGGTCCGGTACGTGGCCACCCGCGAAACGTTCGGCGGGTCGGCCAGGAAGTCGTCCAACGTGGCGTAAGTCCTGTTCCTCTGCAGCAGGTTCAGGCGGCCGCTCGACAGCCGTGACCAGTTGAGAGAGTCCACCAACCGGTTCTCGACCGACCTCATGTCGTATTGGCTGTCCAACCGGTTGGACAGCGCGCCGATTTCGACGAGCGGTTGCCCGCGGTTGACGTATTCGGCACGCACGGTAACCGTCTCGAAGGGTGACGGCGGCTTCAGGTCAAGGTAGACCGGACTGCCGATCAGACGAAAGGGCGAGCCGTCATCCAGGTGCAGGCGGCCTATCGGCTTAGGGTAGGAAACGAAGGCCGATGGACTCCTGAGATCGGTGGTCACGGTCAGATAGCCGTCCGGAGAGGCGGCAGTGAAGACCACATGGACAAAAACTGCTGCGACCGCCAATGCTGCAGCGAGCCTGATTCCCCAGGCGAACATCCTGTTCACTTTCAGTCGTGTCGACATCTTTAGGTACCGCTAGTCCGTACCGCCAGCCGAGTAGGTACGGAAAATTCGATAGAGCGTGTTCTGTCCGAGTTCCTGAACGGCCTCCATGTCAAGGCCATGAGGAACCAGCCTGTTCGCACGAAACCAATCCAGGTCCTTCAGCGGAAAAGTCAGGCCGTAATAGTAGAGCGGCCGGGCCGCCGCCGCGACAGGCAGGGCCTCGTAGGTCTGCTCGCTGCGCAACGGACTTATCACCGACCGATACGGATAGATCGTCTTGTCGGCCCGATCGACGATGATCAGGGCATCGCTCCCGGTCAGAGAAAGGACTGTTCTGACGTCGGAACGATAGCCGACCAGACTGGAACGGACCGCCGACAGTCCTTCCTGTGCCGACCCGAACACCGCCGCCGCCGAGACGACCGCTGTCGCCAGCAGCATCGTCCAGACCGCCGCCGACCTCCACCAAGAAAACCGCCTGGACAGCAGGCAGTCGAACGCTGCGGCCAAGGGTGCAGTCGACAGGACGAAGGTCGGCAGCCAATAGCGCAGGTACGACGAACCGACGGTCACGGCCGACGGGTCAGGATTGTCCTGGACCGGCCAGCTGCCGTAGAAGAGGATTAACCAACCAGTCACCGCCGCCGCGACGATCAGAAACGACCTGATCCGACGGGACCGCTCGACCGAACACGTCCTGTTCCGGCGTCGAAGCAGCAGGTAAGCGCCGGACAGCACCGAGAGCGCCGACCACCACCAGAAAAACTTCACCCCATAGGTCCAAAAGTTGGCCAATGCCAGACGCGGTACGAAACCGAGCGGGAACAGCCACGGACGCAACGGTCCGAGCAGACGCGCCCCCAGTCCGCCCTGTGTCGTCTCCGATACGCCAACCCCCACGTCACCGTAGCCGCTCATCAGCCAATGGCCGTAGAGGCTCTGGTTCAGGATCAGAAACGGAGCCAGAGTCAGCAGACAAAAAGCGCCGGCGACTGCGACACGGCTCCAAGGTATCGATCTACGATAGACGACCGCCAAAACCATGACGGCCAGGACTATCCAGTACAGCTCGACCGGCCTGACGGCCAGGGCCAGACCCAAGAACATTCCGGCCAATGCGCCGTCGGCCTGCCGCAGCAGACGCCAGCCGTCGCGACAGCGACGTTCGGCCACCCTGAAGAACGGCGCCCAGACGACGAACGTCACGGCCAAAAGCAGCAGCGAGCAGAAGGCCACGTTCGGCATCAGGGATCGGGCCGCCCAATACCACCAGACCGGATTGACCAGCAGCAGCAGCCCGCCGAACATCCCGACCCGACGGCCGAACAGCCAGCCCAGCAGGCAGCCCCAAGCCAACGCACCCAGCAGGGCCAGGACCGGAGTAACGAACGGCAGGCTGGCGGACCCGAAGACCCTGATCGCCAGACCGAACATGACCGGTAGCCCTAGGAATCCGCCCGGAACCTGAAAGCCGCCGACTACCCTGACGCTGCGCGGATGTACCAGACCCTCGAGTCCGGTCCGCAGATTCAGCTCGTCGACCCGATACAGCCGACCGTCAGCGGCGAACTGGCGGGCGAAGACCGCGTTGGCGTTCTCGTCCGGCGAATTGTAAACGTTAGGCACGGACAGACCCAGAAACGAATAGGCAAAAAAGAAAATGACCGCCAAGGCCAGTCCCGACACCGTCAGCAGCAAGTTTTTCCTGAGTAAGGTCATATTCTAGTAGAGCCTGGACAGCAGACTGACGATGGCCACGACCAGGGCGACGCTCAGAGTGCCGTTCGACAAGTCGACGAACAGGCTCATGTCGAGCCAGAGCGCGATCAGGAGCAGCATGATACCCACCACCTCGGCCACCATCTTGAGCTTTCCGAAGAAGTTGGCCGGCTGAACAATGCCTCGACGCCACATCATCCAACCTCCGATGATCATCAGACTTTCGACCAGCAGCAGCCCCAAGCCGAGGTAGAAGTTAATGTGACGCAGCACGATCAGAAACAGCACCGAACCGATCAGCAGCTTGTCGGCCAAAGGATCATAGACGATCCCCCACCTGGTGATCTTCCGACGGACCCTGGCCATCGAACCGTCCAACGCGTCGGTCAGTGCGGCAAACAAAAACAGCGGCACGCCCCAAGAATAGTTGCCGACGTACAGCAGATAGACCACCGGCGCAATCAAAAAAAAGCGCAGCACCGTCACGTGGTTCGGCACTATCCAGCGCGGCATCAGCGCATCCAGCGTCCGGGCATAGATCCTGTCGTGCGGCAGGAGCCTGATTTTTTCGTTCCACCTGTCGTCCGACATGGCTCAAAAATATGCTATGCTTTCCTACATGACGGGAAAATATTCCAACAAAAAGTATAGCTTTTTCGCCGTAATATTCACAGCGGCCGGCCTGCTGTCCCTGCTGCTGCCGCTGCCGCTCGGCGCCCGAATTCTGCTGACGGTCATTTACTTTGTCGGCCTCGGCGCGACGGTCGGCTGGAAATCGCTGCCGCAAGAAACAGCTCTCTGGCGGACACTGCTCGGAACGCTACTGCACCTGTCGCTGACCATGGTGTTGGGCAGTCTGGTCTATCTGCTGCATGACCTCAGTGCATCGTCGGTCTTCCTGGTCATTCTGGTCGCGCCGGCCCTCACAACACTGCTGACCGGCCGACGGCGAACTGAAGGACTGACGATCGCGCTGGCCGGAGAAAAACCGACAGAAAAGAAGGCCAAACAACGACGCTGGTCCAAAGTGATGTTGACTGTCATCGGAGCGCTCGTGGCCGTCGCCCTGCTGGCACTGGTGGCCTACGGTTTCGGCCTGCTGTCCGGCGTAGCCACTGACCTGTCGATCCGCTCGCCCTGGGACAATGTACCTCGGCTGTTCTTCATCGTCGTCTTCATGATCGCCTCCGGATCGTTCGCCCTGTCGTTCGGCCGGTTCTCCGGTGCGCCCACGTTGCCGCTGGTCATGGGACTGTCGGCTCTGGCCACCACCGTCGCCATCTCGGTCTACTCGATCGGGTTCGGCTTCGACCCGTTCATCCATCAGGCGACCGAACTGCACATCTTCAGCTTCGGCGAGATGCTGCCCAAGCCGCCGTACTACCTCGGCCAGTACGCGCTCGTGACCATGCTCGCCCGAATGGTCGGCGGTCAGGTGGTGAACATCGACAGGTGGCTGGTGCCGTTCGCCTTCGCCCTCTCCTTTCCGCTGGCCTACTGGTCGCTGCGGCGAAGCTTCAACTGGTCCAGCCACACGGCGGCGGGCGCGACGCTCGGCCTGCTACTGCTGCCGCTCGCGCCGTTCGTCCTGACCACTCCGCAGGGACTGGCCGACGTTTTCGCCCTGCTGACCGTACTGACCTGCCTGCCGATGGCGGTCTCCAAGTCGGTACCTAATCGCTATCCTGCCGTACTGGCGGCGGCGACCGCGGTCATCCATCCTTTGGCCGGCGTGCCCCTCTTCCTGTTCGTGGCCACGCTCTCCTATCTCGACGTATCGGACGGACTACTGCGCCGTCTGCCGAAGCTGCGCTGGACCATTTTCATCAAGCTGGTCCTGCTGACGGCCGTCTCCCTGCCGCTGCTGTTTCTGCTCAACTCGGCGCTCTCCGGCACGGACGTGACCCTGGACCGCGAGATGCTCTCCGCCCCGGCTGCGATCATCGAAGTCCTGAAGGCGCCCGACCTGGTGACCAGACGGTTCTCCGCAGCGCTCGACTTCGTTTACGGCTGGCGAACCTCCCGCACGACCGCGCTGGGTCTGGCCGGACTGACCGGACTGATCCTGCTCTGGCTGGCCGGACGGCGGACCGACAGCCGTAGGAAACGCGAGACGGCCATAGCCTTCACCGCCGGAGCCATTGCCTTCCTGATCAACTTCGTCCTGCTGCGGCTCTGGGTCCAATTCCCGTTCCTGATTTCCTACGAACGCACCAGCTATGCCGACCGGCTGGCCGACCTGACGCTGATCGTGCTGACGCCGATGCTGCTCTACGCCTTGGGACGGCTCATCATCCGCATCCGCCGCCACGGCTTCCCTACTATGGCCCTGGGCCTGACCCTGCTCTTGGCCGCCACGGTCACCGCCAACGTCTACCTGGCCTACCCGCGCCGTGACCGGTACGAGGACAGCCGCGGCTGGTCCACGAGCGGTGCCGACGTGCAGGCCGTACAGTCGATCGACGAGCGGGCTGACGGTGCGGACTACGTAGTGCTGTCCGACCAGTCGGTCTCGGCCGCGGCCATCCGCGAGTTGGGTTTCAAGAGATACTTCGACTCGAAGGATCCGAACGTCTCCGACCAGATCTTCTTCTATCCGATACCGACCGGCGGGCCGCTCTACCAGATCTTCCTCAAGGCCAACATGGACTTCGGCCGGCGGGCGACCGTACTGCAGGCGCTGAATCTGACCGGAACCGACACTGCCTTCTACGTGGTCGACCACTACTGGTGGCAGGCCCAGCAGATCATCCTGAACGCCCAACGTGAGGCCGACAGTTGGTGGACCGAGGACGATCGGGTCTGGGTATTCGAGTATGATCGAGAATGACCGACCTGTTGCGAGACTGCATATCGAAACCCCCGGACTTAACCCCGGGGGGTTTTGAAATAACTGAAAACGCCTGCCAGAATTGGCAGACGCTTTTGATAGGTGAGACTTCGCATTCCGCACGTTTAGGTACGCGCGGATCTTTCTCACCAGTGTGCCGTTACGTTAGGCGACACCGGTGAGTGGTCTTCGGATGCTGACCGCGGCAATCGTGAGTTCGTCCAAGGTGGACGGTAGGAAACTCACAACTGAGACGGTCTTTGATTGCTCCGAAGAACCACCGTTTCCCTCTGCGTCGACGGCCAGAGGGTGCCGCCTGCCACTTATCAGGCGTGCAGGTGGCGCGTCTAGAGGCACCTCTCCACGAGGCCCTTCCCTTTCTCCCCCATTGACGGGGAAATGGTTATGTCCCTAAGAGGGACAAAATGGGGGTGGACCTTTGGCGAAAGTCCCAGCCCCCTGCCTACCCGCCCCGACCGTTCAGGTCGAGGGGGACTTATTGACCCCTAAGAGGGGTCTGTGCGATCGGGCGAAGTGGAGGCTTGACGCCTCTGTTCCACGGCCCGATCCAACACAATCAGCACTATATCACACCTGACGGGATTTGTCAAGTATGACTGGATATATTCGTTATTGGTGAGCCAAAACAACGCCTATTTACCGAACAAAACATGTCCGAGTGAGTCCAAAAACTCGTCCATGGACGGATCGACTGATGGTTGGACCGTCAAACTTAGACCTTCTGTACTGACCAATGCCTCCTCCAGTGCGACCGCATCCCCCGGCTCGAACAGCAGGCCGTTCTCCCCGTCCCGAACCAGCTCTGGAATGCCGCCGGTGCGCGCGGCCATGACCGGAAGTCCGCAGGCCAACGCCTCGACGATCACGGTCGGCGCGTTCTCGATTACCCGCGAGGGCACCACTAGCCAATCGGCGGCAGCGAACTCATTCGCCAAGTCTTCCGGCCGCAGACGTCCGCGGCATTCGACGCTAGGATCGCCGGCCGAAATTCGACGAACCTCCGACTCCAAACTTCCGTCGCCGACCACGACCAGTTTGGCGTCACCCCGATCGGTCCACTGCGACCAGGCCATCACCAGATCGAGAATGCCCTTATGTTCCTCGAGCTGACCGACGAACAGGAAGGTCCGAGGCGTACCGATACGCCTTTCCCCGGTGGAACGAACCGCCGAAACCGGATTCCTCAACAGCACCTGCCTCGAATGCGGAAAAAAGCCGAACCGAAGATGCAGGTCACGGACGAACTCCGACGGCCACGACACGGTCTCCGGCGAACCCATCATCTGCCTCATCAGCCAGATGTAGGCTCGTTCGTGCAGCCAACGCGGACCGGTCCAGCCCGAAGGCAGCAGACCAGACGGATGCAGCAGCTGCACGTCATGGACGGTATGCACGTGCCTGATGCCGGACTGTCGCAGTTTGGCCGGTATGGCGAAACCAAGACCCATCAGGTTGTGAGTATGGACTATATCCGGACGCCAGTCGGTGACGAGACGGGCCAAAATGTTGGCCGACCGCCAGTTGAAGATGTCGAGCCAATGCCAAATCAGGCGACCGAGCCAGGACCGTCCGGAAAGTTCGGTATAGAAACACGTGTTGGGCGGAAAGTAGGTAAATGACTCCGTGCCGTCCGAGCCGACCTCATGCCCGATTCCGGTCACGCCACTCTTCCGTCCGACTGACGGAACACCGGAAACCACCGCCACCTCATGACCGCGCTCCCGCAGGCCAGCGGCCTCGATCTCTACGACCCGTTCGGCCCCGCCACGAGCCAGCCGCCCGTAAAGGTTCGAGACTATCAGCACCCTCATAGGTCGGCGAACAGTTCCGATGAGATTCGTTCCCAGGCGTCAATGCGGTGCAGTTCGGAATATTCGGCGACTGCCATCTCGCGGCCGGCAGCACCGAGCTTGGTCCGACGTCGCTCGTCCCCGATCACGTCCAGAATGCGCGCCGCCAAGGCGGAGACGCTTCCGGGCCGGACCAAATATCCGGTCTGTCCGGTACGGACGATGGTCCTGACTCCGGGCAGGTCGCTCGCCACCACCGGTACGCCGCAAGACATGGCCTCCAATGCGGCGATGCCGAACGCCTCGGAGCGGTCCAACGACGGAAAGGCGAATACGTCACCCAAAAGGTAATATGACGGCAGTTCGTCGTCCGAAACCGGCCCGGAGAAGACGAGCCGATCCGCCACGCCCATTCTCTCGGCCAGAGTACGGTAGCTTCCGAGCAGCTCGCCGCCGCCGACCACCACCGCCTGCAGCCCGGACAGATCGCCGACCGCCAGCGCCCTGATCAGCACTTCAATGCCCTTGAAATAGTGAGCCTGATCCAACCCTCCGACGAATACTACCGTCGGCCGCTTCGGATCGAGCCCGTATCTCCTGATCAGTTCGACCGGCTTCTCCCCCGGACGAAACCGCTCGGTATCCACCGCCGGCGGAAGCTCCCGAAAGAGCTCCGGATCCGCCGTGAGCGTCGGACCGACTACCGAAGATCGCGCATAGTCGAAGCTGGTCACCAAAATCCTGTCCGCCTGTTCGAGAATCCACGGCCGGAACGTCCGACCATGCACCGCCGCCACCGCCCGGACCAGACCATGACCAAAGACGTCCATATGATAATAGACGACCAGCCGACGACAGCGACCGAGCGACCGGGCCAGCGCCACCGGTTCGGCACCGCCGAAAAACGGATAGTGCAACACAATCAAGTCGTAATCACTACAGGCAGAGAACGCTCCGGGCGCCAGGGCGGCATTGCCGTACCTGAACCAGATGCGCAGGGCCTTGACCGAATAGCCGCCAACCTCACCGACGCCGTCGCCCGACGGCACCAGCACGTCCACCTCATGCCCCAAGGCAGCGAGCTGGCGTGCGTCCTGCTCGGCCACGACGCACATGCCTCCGCGGTACGGCAGGAAAGTCGGAGTCACGATGGCGATCCTCTGGCCCGTCATGCGGATCAGCGGATGAACGGCCGGACGACCTTCCAAGTCACCTCGAACAGCGGATTGACTACCCATTCGGCAAAAAGACTGGCCTTCTCCTGATCGCGGACGGTCGGCGTGAACAGCGAAAAGATCTCCCGGTCGCTCACCTTTCGCCAGGCAGCCACACGTTCGCGCTCCCTGATGATGTAGCTCCAGACCGACGGCCGCAGGAAATAGGTCAGGGCCCTGACCTTCTTGCCCCACCAGCCGCCGAACGCCGCCGGAACGGCCATGCCGGCCTCGGCCAGGACCAGACAGGGCGCCAGCACGATCAGCGTCCGCAGGCGCAGGTTCTTGAACAGGACCAGATAGCGGTTGCGCTCCATGTAGTACCACTTGCCGATGCTCCGCGAGAACTCGTACTTGTGCCAGACCACCGACTTGGGCGCCAGCACGTTCCGGTAGCCGGCCAACCGCAGTCGCCAGCCCAGATCCAGATCCTCGTGATACATGAAGAAACGTTCGTCGAAGTCGCCCACCTGCTTCAGTGCGGCCAAGCGACACAGAACGGCTGCACCTGAGGCATAGGGAATCTCGCGTACGGTCTCGACGTCGATCCGGTCCACACTCCGCCGGTAGTCCTGACAGTAGCCGAAGCCGAGGAAATGTATGGCGTTGCCGGTGCTGTTCACCAGCTCACGGTCCGGATGAAGCAGCAGGAGCGACTGCACGCTGCCGACTTGGGGATCTGACTCGGCCACTCGCACCGCCTCGACCAGAAAATCCGGTCCGACTTCGGTGTCGTGGTTCAGCAGGTAGACGTAGTCCGCGCCCCGCTCGATGGCCAGCCTGATGCCGACGTTGTTCCCGCTGGCGTAACCCAAGTTGCTGCCGGTGTCGACCACTTCGAACGACGGCCAACGGCGCCGAATCTCGTCCGGCGTGCCGTCGGACGAACCGTTGTCCACGACCATGACTTTGACCTCCAAACCCTCGGCGTTAATTTTCTCCAGGGTGCCAAAACACCCGTCCAGGTACTTGGACGAGTTGAAGGTCAGAACGATGACCGTGACTTTCGGTATCTTAGGTAACGACATGGGCGTCGTGGGTTATGTCCGACCGGAACGCGACCCTTCGTCGGCGCGGTCTTTTTCCTCCAGAGCTCCAGGACGACGGTCCTTGAGCCCCATCTCCCTGACCAACAGGGTGATGTCATGCTCGATCTTCTCCAGACGCACGAACAGGCGGAACGTCAGGTAGAAAAGAACCACCACTGACAGGTAGATAGCCACGTCCACGCCACGGCCCACGCCGGCCAGTACGGCCAGCCAGCTGGTGGCCTGCGGCAGGGCGACCAGAAATCCGGCCGCGGCCCACAGCAGCAGCCACAGCACCAGATGAAAACGGCCCAGCTCGCCCGACCGAAACTTGATGACGGTCCGCCAGACGGCGAACAGGGCAAAGGCGATGATGGTGACCTGAATCAGATGCATAGAATCGGAAGGTTACCTCATGACCCGGTGCAGGACCAGCCGTCCGGCGGTCTTGAGGCCGGCAACGAAACCCTGACCCTTGGAAAGGGAATACGGAGTGTAGTCGGGCCGGATGGGCTGCTCGTGCAGACGCAGCCGATGACGCCTGATCTCGCGTACTATCTCGGACGACACCTCCATCCGGTCGCAGCGCAGGTCGAGACGGGAAGCGGCAGAAGAGGTGAAAGCCCGCAGGCCGGACTGGCTGTCCTGGACCCACAGGCCGAACAGGGCGAAGGTGAGGGCATTACCGATCCAGTTGGCTGTGCGCCGGCTACGGGGCATCATATGGCGGTCCAATGTCCGCACTCCGATCGCCACGTCGGCCCGACCGTCGAGCAGTGGCCCGATCAGGTGCGGCACGTCCTCGGCCCGATGCTGGCCGTCCGCATCGAAAGTCAGTACTACATCGGCGTCCAAGTCCAAGGCATGACGCAGTCCGGTCCCGATGGCCGCGCCCAGTCCGCGATTGAAGAGATGGCGCAGGACCAGCGCCCCGGCGCCGTCGGCCTCGGGTCCGGTCCGGTCAGTCGAGCCGTCGTCCACCACGATCACCCGATCCGTCACCGAACCGAGCGAGCGGACCACGTCGGCCACCGTCTTTTCCTCATTGTAGGCCGGAACCACGGCAAAAACGCTCATATCACAAGGCGAAAGGCGGACGCAGGATATCCTTGTACGCCACGGTGTACTCGACCGTCTTCTTCAGCCCCTGCTCCAGCGACACGAGCGGAATCCAACCGGTCCTTTCCTTGATTTTGGTCAGGTCAGGCAGCCCCAGCTCGCGCATGAACGGCAACCGCTCACGATAGACCACATTCGACTGCGAGCCGGTCATCTCCATTATCTTGGCGGCCACGTCGGACAGCTTGATGTCGTAATCGCTGCCGATGTTCAGCGGACCGGGGTCTTCTGGCAGCGACATCAGACGCATGATTCCATCGACCACGTCCGAGACGTAGATCAGTGAGGACCTGAAGCTGTCGTCGCCGTAGATGACCAAATCGCGGCCGTCGATGGCGTCGAGCACGAAATCGGGGATCATGTGGCCGTCGGAAAGCGGCTGACGCGGTCCGTAGGTGCGGAAGATGCGACCTATACGGACGTCGAGCCCGTGCACGTCATGGTAGGTGGCGCAGGAGGTCTCGGCGAAGCGCTTGCCCTCGTCGTAGCAGCCGCGCGGCGTCAGGTGGTCGAACGAGCCGTACTCGTCCTCGCGGAACGGATGGCCGTCCTCGGGACGCAGCCCGTAGACCACCGAAGACGACGCCTGAAAGAACTTGGCCCCGTAGCCGACCGCAAGCTCCAGCATATTGCTCATGCCGATGGAGTTGGAGCGCAGGGTGTCCTTCCGGAACCGGTCGAAGTTCTTGGGCGAGGTCGGACAGGCCAGGTGGTAGACCTCCTGCACGCCCTGGAGGCGGACCTTGAACCTCTCGAGCTCGGGGTAGGCGGCCAGGTCGACCGGGGCGTTGACGTCGGCGCGGATGAACTCGAAGTCCGGATTCTTGAGCAGGTGGGAGATGTTCGACTGCTGGGAGGTGGAGAAGTTGTCGAGGCAGATCACCTTGCTGTCGCGGAGCAGGCGCTCGCACAGGAAGGAGCCAATGAAGCCGGCGCCGCCGGTCACCAGCACGTTCCTCCTGTCGAAGATCGGGGCTGAGGGCATAAGAAAATGGTAAAAATCACTGAAGACTAATGACGGATCTCGTCGGTCTCGGCCGTCCGTCCGCCGAAGGTCCATCTCTTTTGAAGCGTAAAGTTCCAGACGGTCACGCCGACCGTAGCCAAGACCTTGGCCAGCACGTCATGAAGTCCCAGACAAATGAAGGCCACCATCAAGATCAGGTTCCAGGCCCCGCCGCTCAGGGCCACGGCCGTGAACTTGCCCATCCTGCTCCGAAGCCGCAGCGTGCCGTGCCCGAAGGTCCAGAAGTTGTTCAGCAGAAAACTCGACAGCACGGCCAGACACCACGATACCGCGGCGGCAGCCAGCAGATGTCCTGACCAGAAGCCGAACAGCCTGGTCAGCAGCAGGTAGACGCCGAAATCCAGGGTCGTATTCACCGTCCCGACCAGGCAGAAGCGTAAAAGTTCATGGGCCGTAGACCCGCCACGCCAGACCAATCCAGCCTGTCCGACAACGAAATCGGCCAACTTCAGGTCGCGAATGCCCATACCTGTCTCTCTGTCCATGACGCACGACGGTCCATCGGCCGTCATTCTATAATGAAGGCCCGCACTCCGCCGCGAAAAGACGGCTCGAAGGCCGAGAAGGAAAAGTTCGATCTTCTGGGGAACGACAGGGTCACCTGCGGCGACTCCCCCGCCGGGGCACCCCAGGCCGTCACCATCTTCGGCGGCTGAAGGTTCCAGTTCGCCAAGCTGGCGTACAGCGACGGAATCGATCCGCCCTGCCCGACGTAATGACCGGACCCGTCGAACACCGCCACGCCGCCAAGGTCGCCGACTCGCCTGCCCTGAACGATTATCTCCGCCCGACCGTCCGAATTCAGGTCTTCCGTATCCACCTGAATTCCGCCGTCGTAGTCGATTCCGAACGGCCTGAAATCCAGCAGGATTTCGCCGTGCGCACTGAACACCCTGACCGAAGAGCCTCCGACGCCGGCTCCGACCACGATCTCGTCCAGCCCGTCGCCGTCCAAGTCTCCCGACGCGACGTCCACGCCGCCGACAAACGACTCGTCGAAGGCGAAGAAGCCGCCGATCACGTTGCCGCGCCGGTCAAAAGTACGGACATGCGGTCCGCCGCCCGGACCGGCTCCGGTTATGATCTCATCCAATCCGTCGCCGTCTAGATCTCCGGTCGCCACCTCGACGCCGCCGCCGAAGCCGACGTCATAGGCGAAGAAACCGCCGATCGGCTTGGTGTTCAGGTCAAAGATGCGGACGTGAGGCCCGCCGCCGGCCAGCGCACCGACCACGATGCTGCTGCGGCGCGTTCCGTCGAAATTTCCTAGAGCCAGGGAAACGCCACCGCGAAATCCGACCGGAAAGGCGCTGAACGAACGGACAAACAGGCCGTCCTCGGTGAAGATCCTGACCTCCGGATCGCGTCCGGGGCCGGACGAGGCGACCACCAAACGGTTCGAAGTGCCGTCCGGAGTCAGTGCTGAAGTCGGTTTATAGGTCTCAGCCGGTGGCTTGCTCCGCAGCTCAGCCACCTTGATCACGGCCTTGGCCGCATCGATCCGACCGCGTCCGAGGCGCCCGACGTAATCGGGGTTGCTCTGGTCGATATTGGCCGACGTCTCGGTGATAATGTTGGTCACCTGCTTGGGCGTCAGGTTCCGGTCCAGCGAGAACATCAGCGCAGCCAAACCCGAAACCAGCGGTGCAGCCACCGACGTCCCCTTGAAGTAACCGCCGTACGGCTCGTCGAACTCGAAGTCTCCCGGCAGGTAAAGCTGGGTCGAGATGATCCGATTGCCGGGCGCACTGATGTCCACGCAGGCGGCACCGTAGTTGGAGAAGGATGCCTTCTGGTCGCCTGTGTCAGTCGCAGCCACACCGTAGACGTAGTTCTCGCTGGAGTCGCGGTCGAAACAGATCGGATACATCGGCTCGCGGTCCAGATTCGTGGCCTCACCGTCCTCCGGGGCGTTGCCGGCCGCCGCCACGACGAATACCCCCCTGTCGTAGACGCGACGCAGGGACGTCGCCAGACGTAGGCTGTTGATCGGGCCGTCGAAGCTCAGGTTGATCACCTTGGCGCCGTTGTCCACGGCATAGTCGACCGCACTGGCCACATCGTCCGGATCGCCGGTGCCCATCGAGTCGAGCGCGCGCAGGACCATGATCGGCGACTGCCAGGTCACGCCGACGATACCGATGCCGTTGTCCCCCTTGGCCGAGATCAGTCCGGCACTGATGGTACCGTGGTTCGCCCCGAGCACCGAATACTCGCCGTCCAGGTCGGGTCGCGGATCGTTGTCGTGACCGATGAAGTCCCAACCGTAGAGGTCATCGATGTAGCCGTTGCCGTCGTTGTCGATGCCGTCGTGTGCTGTCTCGTCGGTGTTGAGCCAGATGTTATCCTTCAAGTCCGGATGGTCGACATCCACGCCGCTGTCGATCACGGCGATCGGTATCGTCTCCATGCCCAAGCTGTAGTCCCAAGCCGCCGGGGCGTTGATCTGCTGCAGGTACCACAGCTCGCTGAAATACTGGTCGTTGGGCGTCCTAGCCAGTACGGCGACGGGTGCCACCGCAACTATGACTAACAACGCGGCCGCCAGGCTACGATACGTCAGACTGCCGATTTTTAGCTGATTGCCTAGCATAATGGTCGATTCAATACCGAAAGCATTGTACAAAGCGCCGAGGGAAAGATAAAGGACAAAACGCCCCGGAAGGCGCCCGTCTCCTGCCTCGTTCGGCCTCAACTCAGCCTTTCCTCAGCTTCTCGTGGAAATGCAGTCCGACACCCACCGTATCGCCTTCCTCGACCGGTTCTTTCTTCTTTAAGTTTCCGGCCTCGTTCAGGAAGTCGAAGCTGGAAAATCCTGCGCCAAAATCGCCACCCGGCGGCAAGTCGATCGGCTCGAAACCGTCTTTTCCGTCTTGGTCTGGAGGGAACATAGAATAATTGGGTAAAATCTTGATTTTAGGCCTTTGTAATTTGCTTCTGGGTCCCCACCTCCGCTAAAGCTACGGTAGGCAAGCCGGATCAAGTCCGGGACGACAATACTTTAATTTATCTGTCATCCCGAAACCGCATTCCTTCTTAGTATGTCATCCCGGAACTGCAACCCTTCTTAAATTTGTCATCCCGGAATTGCGAATGCGGTGAGCAATATCCGGGATCCAGTATCCGATCTCTTTTACTTCTGGGTCCCGGCTCGGAGGCCGGGACGACAAAATTGAGAAGGTCGGGACGACATGGTAGAGGGCCTAGGACGACAAATAGGGGGAATCTGAGAGAAAAGATGATGCGAATGACACTCCCCGGGCTTACGTCCGGGGTTTAGGCTTCACAATTATGACGCGGTCACGGCCGCTATCGACTCGCCGACCGTATAGTTGACGAAGAAAGCATCGGAGACGTCGTCTACCTTTTGATTCCAGTTCGATCCATAGAGCGCTGCAGCCACAGCCTCGGTCTCGATCCAGCGCAGCGTGCCGCCGGCGTCGACCGCGTAGACCTTGGGATCGGTCTGGATCTTGATCAGCCGGATGCCGGGACGGTAAGTGACGTTGCCGCCGAGCTGAACCCGAGCCAGCTGGTCGTCAGACACTTCGATCACGCCGGCGAAGTCGTCATACCAGGTGCGGTGAGTGGCCAAGTTGGGGAAGACGTAACGCTTTCCGTCGACGCCACAGTAGTAGACGGCGGAATCAGAGAATGACTTCAGGCGAGTGTTGGGAATGCAGGAAGTCCGGCCTTCAGCGGCTGTCAGTCCATGATCGATGCTGATCGTTGCCGCGGCGAACGTCGCGACTATCGGTTCGTAGCCGAGGTAGGTCAAGGTCTGGCTGCCGGTCGAGTCGTCTGAGACCAAGGCACCTTCGGATTCGGCGGCTTCAGCGGATTCGGCGGCTGCCTCGCCGACGGAGAACTGTCCGCTCACGGCCAGAGCCACGATATAGCCGGAATCGTAACCGTCCAGCTTAAGTCGAGCCTCGCTGGCCGACAGATCAGACGGAATGTTCCAAACGTAGAAGCCATTGTTGACCAAATTGTCGGCCAGGACTGTATCGAAGCTCCGGCCGCCGTCGGTCGACAGGCGCAGACGAACGGCATTCGGATTGCGGCCGGACAGGGTGGACCAAAAAACGGTAGTCGCAGTTCCGGGCACCAGGATATCCCCGGCGACTGGAGCGGAAAGACCGATCTCCGGCGCGGTGTTGGTGCTGTAGGCAGAGGCAACGACCGTGCAGCGGTCTTCTCTCGGATGGAAAGTCACGGTGCGCGGACCGTAGACGAAGACGCGGTTTTCGCGGGTGGTGATCACGTTGCAGACCGCCACACCGCCGTCGTTCTCGATCGACGACGGGTAGAGGCCCGGGGTCCGCACCTCGAAGGCCTCGTGGTCCGGTATCTGCGCCACCAGTTCGGTTTCGTTGACCGAGATCCAGTTGTATGCGGAGCCGGCTTTGACGATCATAGTCTGGCCATCCAGGACGTACTCGGTATCGGTCAGATAGGTCGAGATGTCTGTCGTCGTGTCGGCCAGGGCCGGTGCGGCTCCCAGGACCAGCGACAGGACGGTGGCCAAGGCGATCAGTTTTGTTCTCATAAAAAATAGAAAGGCGAAGACTTAATTCTGTGGGTTATTATAGGCGTTCGAAGGGCGAATGTCAGGTAAAACAGATTGTCGTCCCGGGCCCCCTCTATATATGTCGTCCCGGGCCGAGACCCGGGACCCAGAAGCAGAAAGATCGGATCGTGGATCCCGGATCAAGTCCGGGATGACATATTAAGAGTGTCGTCCCGGGCCCCCTCTATATATGTCGTCCCGGCCTCTGAGCCGGGACCCAGAAGCAGAAACTAAGCGCTCCACTCCTGAAAAAGGTCTTTCCATTCTGGATTGTTCGCCTCAATCAATTCCAATTTCCACCTACGTTTCCATCGTTTCAGTCGTTTCTCCAATTCGAGAGCCTCACGGACGTCATTAGTGCTTTCGAACCAGACCAGTTTTTTGACTCGATAATCTCTGGTGAATCCAGCTATTACACTGCTCCTATGCTCATGAATGCGACGAATCAAGTTTGAAGTTACGCCAACATAAAGCGTGCCGTTGCGCTGGCTGGCCAAAATGTAGACGTAATAGAGTTTCTCTCCCATACAGACTGATGGCCGATCCTTAGCAGGGCCATGACGACGTTGCAAGCTTCTGGATCCCGGATAGACCTCGCTCCGCTCGGCCTTCCGGGATGACAAATTTTGAATGAGAGATGATAAATTTTTGATATAGCTCTGGATCCCGGATCAAGTCCGGGATGACATATTAAGAGTGTCGTCCCGGGCCCCCTCTATATATGTCGTCCCGGGCCGAGACCCGGGGCCCAGAAAGCCCTCCTTGTGGCCCCGGACTTGATCCGGGGCCCAGAAGCAGAAAGATCGGATCGTGGATCCCGGATATTGCTCACCGCATTCGCAATTCCGGGATGACAAATTTTGAATGAGAGATGACAGATTTTAAGTGAGGAATGACGCTCTTTTTATCCCCAACAAAAAGACGCCCATCAAAATGATGGACGTCTTTTCCGTCTCGCAAATGAGCGGGACAGGAGACGGCTTCGTCCGACATGGGGCAGTCCCCTGGACCGGTCGGCCGAACCTATCCGATGTCATTAGACGGTCTCGCCGAGGTCCGCGAAGTCCGCACGACCTGGGCCGAAATGCAGCGTGTCCGAAGAGCGCCAGTGGCTCAACAGTTTCTGCGGCGTCCAATGGCGCCAGTCCGGTGGCACATAAATAATTGGCCTACTCGGAAGGCGATCGAACCCCGCCGCTACCCGTGTTTCCTCCTGTAGGTGCAAACACGGCTGCGCTTCGGCTTTCGGTCGGTTGGACGCGCGGCCCGTCGGACGGAGATTCGTCCAGCGGCACGGTTGGTCCGGTCGAACCGGCTGTCAGGAACAGGCCCGTTCGGTTTCGTCGTCTGGCCGGAAGTGCGATGTGCTTTTAGTGCACGATCGGTTCCGCGGTTCCTCCGGAGGGCGGCGAGGTTTCCCCCACCGCCGCACCGGAGTAAGGACGGCCCTTGAATGCCCGGGGGGCCGCTAAACCCTCAAATCGCTAGAGACTGACTCTGACTACTTAGACATCGTCTGAGTGTCGGTGGTCAGGATCTTGACGTAGGAGCCGTTGGTGAAGTCTAGCGAACCAGTCATGCTGGCTGCCAACGTATCGACGAAGAAGGCCGTATCGCTGTGCGCAGTAGCACTGTTGTCACTCCAGATAAAGCTGTGCGAATCGGCGTCCTCACTGGTGGCAGTATAGACGTCAGTGGTCAAAGCACCATCGTTGACCGTGTCGATCTCGTACATCGTCACCGGAGTCGTGACCGGAGAAACCGTCTGGTTATCGGCAACACCACCGACATCGGTGGTAGCAACCGTAATCGTCGCCATCGCCTGTGCCCAGGTGGCAGTTGACTTGGGGTACATGTACACCACACCGGTCGTACCGGTAGATACCGCACTGAAGTACAGGGTCGCATCGGCATTGATGGCATCGACGATGGCGTTAGCCGTGGTGACAGCCGTGACACCGACACCGTCAATCGCCTTAGGTGCGGCTCCGATATTGGTGATGGTGTAAACGTCATCAGCTTCAAAAGCCGTACCCCCGACAGTGAATACAGACGTTCGTGTGGCAATAAAGCCAGTCACGACCGAGGCAGACGACTCGCCGTTCAGCGTGGAGCTGATGCTGTCACCGACAGCCAAGGCACCACCGACTGTGAGGCGTAGGTCATAGGTCCGGCTGGAACCGGCCGAAATGACCTCCTCATTGGTCAGGTAAACTGTGATGGTACAGGCATCGGCCGTACCCGCAGAGCAGGCCGCACCGCTGGCCACACCCAGACCCGCCAGATTGCTGGCGTCACCGACGCGGCGAACCGACGAGTTGGAGGTAACAGCCAAGGTCACGTTCGAAGTCACGTTCGAAGTGAAGGTGAGCTTCTTGAACGAGATGTCGCCGGCCGCATCGGCCGCGACGCTGAACCTCATGATCGACTGATCGCCGGAAGTCAGGACCGTCTGAGGCAAAGCCATCAGAGAAACGGTCGGCTTGGACTTGCGGATGATCTTGGCACGTCCGTCCACCTGGGACGTAAGCGTCGAGATCAGTGTGCTCGATCCGGACCCAGTACCGCGGGCCTCGAAGGTCGAAGCAGTGTTCATCAGGCTCAAGGCTAGGTTGCTGCCCGAAGCGGCGGCACCGGTGCCCACAGCGTTCAGATTGGCCTTGACGGTCAGAACCTTGGAGCTGTCCTTCGGAATGACGAAGTTGACGCCAGAGAAGTCCACATTACCCGAAGTCTGCATGGCCACCGGACCGCCGACAACGGTCGAACCGTCATACAGGGTCAGGGAGCTAATGGAGTCATCGGACGAAGTGCTGACGTGGAAGCGAGCCTTAGTCACCTTGAGTTCCTCGTTCAGCGCGGTGAACTTGTACTTGCCCAGAACCACGTTAGAAGTGCTGGCGACCACGATACCGGCTTCGGTATCGGAATCATCCGGAGCCAAGGTGGCCGAGATGCTACCCTTGTCGGCTACAGTCATGGTCGAACCCTGTGGTACACCGCTCTTGGTGACCGAGTTACCGCTCAGGTCGGTGGCTGAAACGTCTGTTGTGGCTGCGATCCGGAAGTTGATCAAATCGGTCAGAGTGGCCGTAGCCAAAGCACCAGAAATGTTACCCTTCAGAGTCAGACTGACCGACTCGCCGGCCGGAATGACCAGACCGAGATTGTTGAAGGTCAACACACCGCCAGTACTGACTGCCGAAGATGCAGACGGACTCTTGGTTGTACCCACCTGGGTATCTCCGTTCCAGAGGCCGGCGGTCAGGACGACTGTGGCCACGCTGGCACAAGCAGCATCCTCCATACCTTGGAGACCGCCATCACCATCAGCGGCGATGGTACAAGTACCGGACTCGTCGTTGGTGTCGATGTAACCCGTGAGCGCGATGCTGGTGACGTAGATGTCAGCCGCATCGTTGGCCGTAAAGGTGTAACCGCCCAAAGCGACGTTGCTACTGCCCTTGATGTAGGTCTGAGCGACCGGGCTCGAAGCGGCAGCCATGGTCAGGGTCGGCGCATGCACCGTGAACGGATTACCGTTGATGCCGGCGTTCGGCACGATGTCGGTAGTCGTCGACAAGTAGGTGCTGTTGTCCAGATTACGAATGTCGCTGCTCTGGAAGGCCGACAGATTGATCTGGACCCGGTCGGCATCGTTGTCCGCACTGTTGCGAACGTCAGCTGTCACCTTGTAGGTCTCGCTCGAGCCGGCGGCCAGAGTGAAGGTCTCGGTGAAGGTCAGAGTCTGAGTGATGTCGTCCGCAGCAGCCGAGTAAGAGAGGGACAGCGGACCGGCCACGGTCACGCCGGTGGTGGCGTTGACCAGCTTGATGTCGCTGTAGTTGTTCTCCGCGTCGGTGCTGTCGTACAGGTCGTTAACGTCCACGCCGACATCACCATCCGTGGCGGTGATCGCCATGCGCAGGTTCCGAACCTCCAGGTTGGCAGCTGCAGCCATGGTGAAGCTATAGAGCTCCACATCGTTGGCGGCAACAGCGACGTCAGCGGCGGCCGGACCATTAAAGGTAATGGTCAGAGTGCTGCCTTCGATCCTAGTGCTGGAACAGTTACCGGCTCCGAGGGCACAGCTGGTGCCGTCGTAGGTGCCAAAGGAAGCGATGTCCACGTTGGCGCCATAGCCGTAGGTCTGGCCCACGCCCATGACGTCCGTGGTGGAATCAACATAGGTCAAGATCGTCTCGGTGGTACCCGTGCGGGCTCCGGCCGAGATGTCGGCGTAGACGTCGAAGGTCCGATTGGCACCCTTCTCCAGCAGGAACGGAGTTCCCAGGACGAAGGTCACCCGGTCGTTCGAGTCATAACCAGCAGCCGTAGCCACGGTAGTGCTGGCCTGCTTCAATTTAAGATTTGTGATGTTGGCCGTGCTGACCGCGCCGCCCTGGAACAGGGTGATGCGCTCGAGGCTAACGTCCTCACCGGTGCCGGCCGCGACCTGGAACTTACCGATCAGCTGCTCGAGACCGCCAGCCATCACGTTGGACAGCGGGACAGCGCCCTGCTTGGTGATCGTAAGGGTTCCGGACGAAGCGTTCGACATGGTGAACTGCGGGCCGGAGACCGGCAGACCGCTCACCGAAGTCGTACCGTACTTCAGGTCAGTCAAAGACAGCATGTGAACGTTGCCGGAGTTCGCTGTAGTAGCGAGGTCGGCGGCGATCCACAGGGTCTTGGTGCCGTGGGCCGGGACGGAGATGCTCAAACCATTGAAGGCTGAGTCGCCAGTCGATGAGTTCACCGTGCGTCCGGTCGTCAGACGGACGTTGCCGTCATAGAGGTAGACGTAGGAGAAGTCGGCCGTCTGACCGGCTCCGCTGCGGTGAACAGTCAAAGAATTGACCGTCATGGCATCGGCGCCGCCGTTGACCACATCAAACTTCAGCATATTGACGCCGGTTGCACCCTTCGGCAGGGTCGAACCAACTGGCATCGAAGAACTGGCACAAACGCTCAGGCTCGCGGACGAGCTGGCGCTGATGTTCTTATCGACATTGATCGAGGTAGCAGCGGCTGAGACGTCAGCGACGACAAAATCAGCGGCAGCGGCGATGTCGGAGCCGATCGTGTAGTTCACGAAAAAGGCATCCGGTACATCCTCGATCATGGTGTTCCAGGAAGCTCCGTAAAGCTCCGTGGCGAGCGCCTCGGTCTGGACCCAGCGAAGGGTACCGTTGGCGTCGACCGCGTAAACCTTAGGATCGGTCTGGATCTTAACCATCTTGACACCCGGCTTATAGGTGGCATTGCCGCCGATCGGCATAGCCGCCAGTTCCGCGTCTGTCACAACTTGGACAGTCGAGAAATCCGAGTACCAGGTCTTGTAAGTCTTCTCGTTCGGGAAGACATAGCGTCTGCCGTTCGCGCCGACGTAGTAAACCGCCGGCAGAGAACCGCGCACCAAGTCGCCAGAAGCCGCTGCGTTGACCGTTAAAGGTGCAACTAGGGCAGCTAATCCGACAGACCAGGCGATCGTCGCAGCGACCACTGCAACGGTAAACGCCTTCCTGCTCATTCTTAAAACGTTGTGCATAACGTTTGGTCCTTTTTTTATTCACCTTCGCACTTAATTTGCGCGAAAGGTTAGGTTACCGAGTGCGACTCGGGTTACCGAATCTCGACCTTTCAGCCCTGCGGCTAGTTAGCGTATATACAGGTCTCGCGACCGTTCGTCGGGACCGTCTCCGGCTGCCTGCCCTTGCAGGGAGGCTCACCGCGGGACGATTCCCCGACCGACAGTCCGTCCTAACGGCTGCCAGACCCAACAGTGTCGTCCGACTTTGTGTCGGCCGACCCTGCCGGTTCTGCAGATGTCGCGTTCTTATCGTTGTTACTCGAATCCGCGGCGGAATCTTTGGATTCCTCCGTATTCTTTTGATCTTCACTATCCTGACTCTCATCAATCTCTTCGGTCTCTTTGCTTGCGGCTTCCTCATCCTGAATCACAGCTTCCTCGGCCTCTTTGGTCAGCTCAGCAACCTCGACGATCTTGCCCAAGGCAGCCTTGTAATCTTCTTTCTCTATAAGAAGTTTGGCTTCGGCAATGGCTGTCTTGGCTCTGATGGCCGGCGACTTCTCTTCGAAAATGTCCTGGTCGGCGATTACCGAGTCGAGATTATGCTCGGCTTGCTTGATCCGATCCTCAAACTTGCTGACCACCACGGAGCGCGAGGCACGCTCGTCACCATCGATGTGACTGCGGACGATGATGGACATGGCTACAATGGCCGTGTCGTCGATACTGTTGCGAGTAACGTTGACCGCCACACGTCTCTCGGGCGACAGCACACCGGCCGTCTTCTGGAGCAGACCCTGATAGGTGGTCATCTTGCGCTCGAGCATCTTGGCCAACTCGACCGCACCGTCTGGATCGTCGGCCTGCAATTTCTCGAGGCCTCCCCGCAGAGCGATCACGCTGCGCTCAAAGGACGCCAAAACGTCAGGCAATAATTCCTGATGTCTGTCCGATGATTCAGCCAGCCGGGCGATCTCATCGATACGACGATCGGCGAACTCGACGTCCAGGCCGAACTTGTACTCGTCGTTCGGAGACAGCGCCAACTGCACGTGCTCGACCGCCATCTTCACCCCATAAAGCATCTCGCCGGGCATGGCGCCGTGATACATCTGCGCCGAGGCCAGTCCGCCGCCCAGCACCGTACCGATCACCAGGAGGAAGATGCCGAAAGTCCTGACCGCCATGGTCGCAGTCTCGAGCGGCATGAAGATACCAAAAAGGTGGTGCAGTTGCTCGAGTGTCTTGGGTCTTCGATCCGCATCCGTCGTGTTCGAGACCTGCATCAGCAGGATCTCTCGGTTGCGGGTAACCCAATCCTCGCGCGGGGCACCACCTCGCCGTTCATCCTTTATTGTCTGCAACAGCTTTTTGGTCGCGTTCTGTGTCATTGCCGTCAAACGATTCACCCAAGGCCTTAACGGCCCGATGCGCCATGACGCGCACGTGCGATACTGACTTGTCGAGGGCGGAGGCGATCTCGCGGTTAGACATGCCGTCGAGATACTTCATCACCACCACCTCCCGGTAGTCGTCCTTCAGTCCACGCAGCCGCTCGGCCACGCGAACCATGTCCAGTTTGGAGTCAACCGCTTTGGCGAGCTGCTCACTGACTGTGTCGGCCGGCTCTTCAGTCGCTATAGCCTCGTCGAGCGAAACATCGCAACGCTCGCAGGCAGTCGAACGGTACCAGTCGATGACCACCGAGCGGGCCACACTGTATAGGAGGGCCTGCAAATGGGGTACGTCCCTCTTCTCCATCAGGTAACGCCAGGCCTTGAGAAATGTCTCGGACGTCAGGTCTTCGGCCACCTCCGTTGAGGGCACCTTGAAGTAAATGAAGCGGTGGACCCGACTGACGTAAAAGTCATAGATCTCGCCAAACGCTTCGGAATCCTTCTTGGCCCTTATGCGGAAGAGCAGGAACTTCTCTTTTAATATTCGACCGTTCATTGCATCAGACGGAAAAAATAGAAGTGCGTTACCGCACACAATAATTTCTTACAGTATATTCCTCTGACAATGGGCTGTAAACGTCATATCTTTATACTAAAATAAGCGAAAAAAGTCAAGGTTAAAGGCCTTCAAGCTGCGAAAAATCGCTGAGTGGGAGGACCCTTCTGTAACGGTTCGGACTTGCCTAAATAACCCTAATTGTCTACACTACCGTAGACAAAAAGAATTAACAGTTTCTGGGTCCCGGGTCTCGGCCCGGGACGACAGTAAGTTTAGAAGGCAGCCGGGACGACAGTAGGTTTAGAAGGCGGCCGGGGCGACAACACTCCCTCTGTCATCCCGGAACCGCTCTCCTTCTTAACTTGTCATCCCGGAATTGCGAATGCGGTGAGCAATATCCGGGATCCAGCGCCGGCAAGTCTGCTTCTGGGCCCCGGATCAAGTCCGGGGCGACTAGGAGGGCTTTCTGGGTCCCGGCTCGGGGGCCGGGGCGACAACACTCCCTCTGTCATCCCGGAAGGCCGAGCGGAGCGAGGTCTATCCGGGATCCAGCGATCGATCGGCCTCCGTATCCCGGATACCGCTCACTGCCTTCGTGATTCCAGAACGACATGGACAGAAAGTAAGATTTTGGACACTCTCTATCTAAGAAGGTGAAACTATGAACGTCATCCGTGTTTCCGTCTCCGAGGCCGCCCGACTTTTTGGTGTCTCGACTAAGACCGTCCGTCGGGCCATCGCCGACGGCGAGATAACCTATGTGGTGGTCCGGGGGCGCTACAAGGTCAGCTTCGAGAGTCTGGTCAAATGGTCACAGCACCGGCCGTCGGTCAGGACCAAGCTCGACGAGGACGGCATCGGCCAGTTCGTCGGCCAGTGGAAAATCAAGAACCGTCTCTACAGTCCCAACCCACAGACGCTGGAGCAGGAGACTCAAAAGATCCAGTCATGAACTGCCGCCGCAAGACACAACTGATGACGCTCGCGATCCTGCTTTTGGCCGCAGTGCCGAGTCTGGCTTCGGCCGAACTCAAGACGGCGCCGGACAGGTTCGTCCGATCGGCCAACTACTACCTGGAGGCAAGCATCGGCATTCCCCCATCCGACCACGAACGGCTGGCCAAGTATGACCTGCTGATCCTGCCGGCCGAGGCCCAGATCTACAACCGCAGCCTGTTCACCGACCTGCGACGTCTGAACCCGAACATCACCATCCTGGCCTACGTCCCGACCAAGTCGTACAACTTCCAGTACTGGTTCGACAGCCTTCACGACAAGCTGACCGACCGAATTCAGGACTCGTGGTGGCTGCTGAGTCCGTCGGGCGGACCTGTTTCGGTCTGGCCCGGAACGCGGATGCTCAATATGGTCTCGCCCTGGAGCAAGGAACTGCCCAAGTACGTGAAAGAGGACATCTGGTCGACCGGACTCTGGGACGGGATATTCTACGACGAATTCTCGGTCACCGCATCTTGGGTGAACGGGGGCGACATAGACATTCATCGCAACGGCACGCGCGACGACCCGCGGCTGATCGACGTGGCCTGGGAGCGGGCGACGGTCAACATGCTGCGCGACACCAGGGAGATGCTGGGTCCGTCGGCCGTCATCATAACGAACGGCGACTCGGCCGCTTCGGTCCAGCCGTACCTCAACGGACGGATGTACGAGTCGTTTCCCACGCCGTGGGAGGGCAGCGGAAAGTGGCAGGACTCTTTCTCGAGCTACCTTCGGCTGCACGGCGAGGTCGGATACCAGCCGGTCTTCGTCATCAACGCCAGCACCAAGAACAGGGGTGCGACCGACTGCCGACAGGCCCGATTCGCCCTGACCTCGACGCTGATGGGCGACGGTTTCTTCAGCTACGACTACGGCGAGGAGGACCACGGTCAGATCTGGTGGTGCGACGAAGAGGACGCCAACCTGGGCAATCCGCTGGGGCCGTCGGTAAACCAGTCGGCCGGCAACTCGGTGACCATGTCCGGGGTCTGGCGCCGCGACTTTCAGAACGGCGTCGCCCTGCTGAACTCCACGGACCGTCCGCAGACCGTCTCTTTCGAGGCCGAAATGGAACGGCTGCGCGGCACGCAAGATCCGACCGTCAACAGCGGCCAGATCGCCAAGTCGGTCACTCTGGCTCCGCAGGACGGCATAATCCTGCTGAAGCCGATCGGTTCCATCTCCGGTTCGGTCTTCATCAACGGCGCCTTCGCCCGACTTTACGACCTGAACGGCCGACAGCTGCGCAACGGTTTCTTCGCCTACGTGCCGCCGTTCTCCGGCTCCGACCGGGTACTGATGGACGACATCGACGGCGACGGGCAGAAGGAACGACTGGTGGCTGACCGTAAGAACGTCAGGATCTACGGATCGGACGGCAAACTGCGCCTGACGTTCGAGCCGTACGGTCCGAAGTTCACGCAAGGCGTCACCCTGGCGGTCGGCGACCTGGACGGCGACGGACGGACCGAGATCGTGACCGGCACCGGACAGGGGGCGGAACCGCTGGTCAGGGTGTTCGACCTTAAGGGGAAGCAGATCGGATCCGACCTCATGGCCTATGACCGGCGCTTCCGCGGCGGAGTCAACGTGGCGACCGGCAACCTCTACGGCACCGGCCGGGACATGATCATAACCGGCGCCGGACCGGGCGGCGGACCGCACGTCCGCGTGTTCGACCAGTACGGACGGGTCTGGGCCCAATTCTTCGCCTACGACCAGTTCTTCGGCGGCGGCGTCAAGGTGGCAGCCGGGGACCTGAACGGCAACGGGCGCGACGAGATAGTCACCGGCGCCGGACCGGGCGGCGGACCGCACGTCAGGATCTTCGACGTCTGGACAAAGCCCTTGGGCGGCTTCTTCGTCGGCGACCCGAAGACCTTCACCGGAGTCCATGTCGCCGTCTCGGACACGAACGGCGACGGATACGACGAGATAATTGCCCTGTCGACCGACATCTTCAAGCTTTCGACCGGCTACTAGCGACCATTTATATATGAAAGGTCCGAACCCAAAAAACGAGCCTGACCGCCAAGATACGCTCGAGGTCGAGCGGGTCCCGGCCGGAGATCTCGAAAAGGTGAGGAGTCAGGAGATCGAGCCGGCCGCGCCGACCAACGGCAGCCGCAACGTCTTCATCGGCACGCTCAACGTCTTCGTCGGCCCGATGCGGGCCTTCATCGATCCGGTCAAGAAGGTCTGCTATCCGACGCTCTCCGCGCACTGGGACAGCAAGTACAAGCGGCCGTTCGCCCATCATGCCTGGAAAGTCCTGATCTTCGACCTGGTGCTTCTATTTCTGGCCGGCTTCCTGACCGTGTCTCTGATCCTGGTCTATAAGTTTCTGACGCCGGTCAGTCCGCCAGACCGGGTGTCGGTCATGCTGACCTGGCCTGACGAAGTCATGAGCGGAACCGAGATCGACCTGGTCCTCAGCTACACCAACCGCACCGACCGGACACTAAAGGACGGCCGGATGACGGTCGAACTGCCGGACGGATTCGTCACCGCCGAACCGGACCGAACGAACGACGATTCGGAACCCAGACGGACAGCCGCCTTCGGACTGGGTGAGCTGGCACCGGACTCGACCGGACGGATTACGGTCTCCGGCTCGGCCTACGGTTCCCCCGGAGATGTACTGCCGGTCCTGATCAGGCTCTCATACTGGGAAGACGGACAGGCCAAAATGACCGAACAGACTGCCTACTACGAAATTCCGGTCGATGCCACGCCGCTCGAAATGGGATTCGATTTCGAGCAGCCGTTCCTGAACGACACCGTAAACAAAATCCTGCTGACCTACACCAACAGCGGTGACCGACCCGTCAACGGAGTGAATATACGTCTGACACCGCCGCCCGGTTTCGAGGTCTCCGGCTCCGCTCCGCGGTTTTCCGAACCGCTGACCTGGCGGATCGGAAACCTGACGCCGGGAGAGACCGGAAAGCTGATTTTTTTTGGTCGGCTGGCGTATGGCGAGACGCCCAGCTTTACGGCCGTCGCGACGACAGCCGGAATCTACGACGACCAAAAAATGGTGCTCAACTCGATACACGGCAACGCCGACGCCATGACGACCGGCTTCGAGCTGTCCCAAGATATGAAGGGCGTCTCTTCGCTGCGTCCGGGCGAGACGTTGACCGTCGCCGTGGACTATGCCAACTCCAACGTGCCCGGGACTGATCTCCCGATACGCGACGTCGTGCTGAAGGTCGAGGTCGACGGAGACTATCTGGCACCGGGCGTGGCGCCGACCGCGGTCTGGTCGGCAGAGACGCTCCCCGAACTGAAGGAACTGGATCCGGGACAGGTCGGCCACCTGGAGGCAAACTTCAGGATCAAGGAAGGTATCGGCCCATGGGAGACCGAGGGAATCGAAGGGGCCATGATAAGCGTGACGACGACCGCCGAATACCGCTTTGGCGACAGTCAGACCAGAATATTCCGCACCGACAGCGTCACCTCGGACCTGCCGATCTCGACGGCGATGAACATCGACGCGTCGGCCATCTACCGCACGGAATCCGGCGACCAGCTGGGATTGGGACCGCTGCCGCCGACCGCCGGACAGCCGACCAGCTTCTGGATCATGGTCGCGCTCGACAACGGAACCAATCCGGCCCGTGACGTGCAGCTCACGGCCATCCTGCCCGAGGGCAGCGTCTGGACCGGCCGCACCAACGTGGCGATCGGCGAGCCGCTCATCCACATCTCCGACGAACGAAAGGTCGTCTGGCGAATCGACGACCTGCCGGCGTTCGCCGGATGGTTCGGTCCAAGGCCCACCGCCGGCTTCGAGATCGAGTTCACTCCGACGAGGGACGACGTCGGAACCGCACCGAACCTGGTCGAGTACCTGACCATGACCGGCACCGATGCCGTGACCGGCGTCAGGGTAACCTCGGAAGCCCAACCGGTGACCACGGGAGTGCGCTTCGGCAGCATCGAGGAGCGGCAGGGACTGGTCAGGTAGCGCGGCGCGGCGAAAAATACGAACACCAAAAAGCTCCCTCACGGGAGCTTTTCGATTCTCAAAACTGTTCTTTAAAAACCTAGACCACCGGTTCCTCGGCCGGTTCGGTCTGAGGACGTAAGCTGCGGTAGACGCCGTCCACCGCCCTGGCCACGTCGTCCCAATGATAGTTCTCGATCACGAACTCCTTGGCTCCGGCGCCCTTGCGCGCCACCAGCTGAGGATTGGTGATCAGAAAAACGAGCTTCTCCTCCAGATCGCGGACGTCGGCGTTACGAAAGCTGACGCCATGCGTTCGGGTCACTTCCACGTTCTCGGGAATGTCCGAGGCCAGCACGGTCTTGCCGTAGGACATGGCCTCCAGGATCACGATCGGCAATCCCTCGGATTCAGACGGCAGGACGAAGGCGTACGAATTCCTGAACAGCCTATCGAGAGGCGCACCCTGCAGCGAGCCGGTAAAGACGATGTCCGAATCGTCGGAGGCCATCTTCTTGATCTCGGCGACGTAATCGTCGGTGAACGCCGAGTCGCCGACGAAGACGAGCTTCAGGTCACCGACCAGTCCGCGCTTCTTCAGATTCTCGTAGGCCTCGATCAGGTAATGGGCGCCCTTGTGCCGAACCAGGCGCGACACCATGAGCAGATAGCCGTTCGGCTTCAGTCCGAACCTCTCCAGGGTACCTTCATCCTCGACGACGGCCTCCGGTTCGGTGATGCCGTTCGGTATGTACTCGGTCCGGTTGCGGTACAGGTTGTCGCAGTAGGACTGCAGCGTCTTGGACACGACGACGGTCCTGTGCGGAAACGTGCAGGCGAACCTCTCGCCGATCCTGAGCATCAGTCGCGCGAACAGGCCCCACTTCTGGTGCTTGCGGTCGATGCAATGGAAGGTCGAAACCACCTTAACACGGGGTGCCAACAGACGCGGCAGCCAAGACATGAGCGACGGTCCGACGCCATGATAGTGAATGACTTCGGTCCGGGTAAAGATGGCGTGCAGGGTCGAAACGAAAGTATGAACGATGGCGTCCAGATTCTTGGTGCGCAAAGTCGGCATGACGACCGACCTGACGCCGACCGAAAAGTCGGGATTGGACCGGCCGTACCAGGCGCGGGTATAGACCGTCACTTGATGTCCGGCCGAACCCAATCGCACAGCCAAAGACTCGACATGCCGTTCAATGCCGCCGAATTTGGTCGGGATTCCCTTTTGGCCGATCATGGCGATACGCATACCAACGAGTTGGATTGAGTCTGAAGCCTCGATGAATAACTGCGTACTTTAGCAGAAAACTACACTTTTGTCAAGTCTAGACCTAAGGCAAAAACGTCAATCGAGCCGAAACCAACCTTTTAGGCAAAAATGGCTAAAAATAAAGAAAAAAGCCGAATCATCTTCCGGCTTCCTCACCTGAACGGCTACTGCACCCTTCGACTCACTTCTTCCGCTCCAGGGCCTTCCTATAGACCCTCATTATCTTTTGATAGTGCCGCTCCGGCGAGTAGTCACGCTCGGCGATCTGACGCGCCAGGCGACCCATCCGCTCGCAGGATTTCGGATCGTTCCACAGTCCGGCCATGGCTTCGGCCAATTCTTCGACGTCGCCGGACGAGACCAGCCGACCGGTCCGCCCATCCTCGACGATCTCGCTCAGTCCGCCCATCCGCGAGGCGATGACCGACTTACCGGCAGCGTAGGACTCGAGCGTGGTCAATCCGAAGGTCTCGTAGCACAGCGACGGCACGACCACGAAGCGTGCGCCGGCGTATTCCTGATGCAGCTGCTCACCGGACCGGTAGCCGACGAAGGTCACGTTACGCAGATTCAGGTCGTCGGCCAGACGCCGCAGTCGTTCGCCGTCCGGACCGATGCCGACCACACGAACCGGCAGGTCACCGACTGTCGCGGCCGCCCGAACCAGCGTCTCGATCCCCTTCTCCGGCGACAGCCGTCCGACATACAGCGCGTAACTGCCTTCGTAGCTCGGCTTCCAGGAAGACGTGTCAATGAAGTGCGGCACTCGGACGATCTTCTTCGAATCGATGCCGTAATCCTTGAGCGTGGCGGCGACGAAGGCGCTCGGTGCGACGATCAGGTCGATGTTGTCCCGCCACAGTCCCAGCAGCCGATGCAGGCTCATCTCCGCGGCGCAGACCGCGCTGGCGGCGACCGAACCTCGGACGCAGCGGTGCCTGACTGCCTCCCAGTAGCGGTCCGGTCTGGTGTGCCGGCAGACCTGGCCGTCATGAAACAGCCCGTAGTTGGGTGCGATCAGCTTGAAGTCGTGTGCGGTCATCACTACCGGAATCCCCCGCCGCCGGGCTACCGGCAAGATGGACGGCGAAATCTGATGGTAGATGTTCTGAACGTGGACCAAATCGGGCCGCGACTCCCTGAGCAGCGCACCGAACTTACGTCGGGCCTCGAACGAGTACATGTACCGCCCGACCGTACGCAGCCCCTGCCAGGAAATGGCCGGAACGTCGGTCCTGACCGGACTGACGAACCAACGATCCCATCCGGTCGGCTCGTTCCGTCCGTCCCTCATGGCGAACGGAATCACCTCATGCCCATGCTCGACCAAAAGGTCGCGCAGGTCGAACATGTAGCGCTCGACACCGCTCTTCACGTAGAAATCCTTGTTGGCGAAGACTATCTTCATGTCAGGTCACGGATGAGTCGGATCATTTCAGAACGCCTTCTCGTCTAGCCAGGACATAGACGCAGGCGGCAAAAAGCCACAGGTACAGCGCCAGCGTACGGACCTCGAGATAGGTCCCCAATGCGGCCTGAAAGGTGATCGCCGCCAGGCCGCCGACCAGTCCCAGGGCCAGACCTCGGAGCAGCGGGTCTCTGGACCGACGCCATACCTGCCAGGCCATTGCGCCCAAGGCGACGAAGATCCAGACGTAAAACGCCAGGCCGAGCGTCCCGGTCTCGCCCCACAGCGAAAACCAGTTGTTGTCGATGTAGCCCTCGGTGCCGTAGACGCCGAACGGAAGGTTCAGTTCCTGGTAGACGCGCATGTTGCCAAGAGCCGCAGCCGCCCCGCCGCCGTACTGTCCCGGCCCGACGCCGAAGAGCGGCGACGACGGAACCACGGTCGTCACCGTCTGCACCAGCCAGTACAGCCGACCCATGCCGTAATACTCGCCACGCCAGCGCTCGTAGGAAAAGGCCTCGAACAGTCGCTCGACCGCGGTCTGCTCGGGATAGTCGGTCATGTAGCGCACGGCCAGGCCGGACCAGGCCAAGTAGCCGACGGCCAGCACGATCATCGCCACATAGGCGAGCCGGACCCGGCGGTCGCGCATCAGCCAGCCGCCCACGATCAGCAGTCCCAAGGCGAAGCCGAACCAGGAGGCGCGCGACATGGTCAGGAGCAGGGCCGGCAGGATCACGGCCAGCACGAAGACCAGCCGACTGCGCGTCAGCCGACTGCGAAAGGAATACCACAGGCCCACGGCCATCAATCCGAAGAACGACAGGAATGTCCCCAGCTGGTCGTACCGACCCATGGTGGCAAAAATTCGGGTGCCCGGGGACCAGGTCTGCTCGGTACCGCTCGTCAGCTGGATGCTCTCGTAGAAGCGCTGCTCGCTTGGAATGAGCAGCTCATCGAGCGGAGCGCCGACGAACGACTGGACGATCCCCAACACCGACTCGAAGACCACCACTCCGAACATGACGAGCACCAGGCGACGGACGAACTTGCGCTCCGGCTCCAGATAGACCACGGCGAAGAACATCAGCATGAACCTGACGATCTGACGCAGGCCCAGGAGTCCGCTGAACCACGGGACCGCGTTCAGCACCAGCGAAGTCAGGGCGACTATCAGAAAAAAGGCGAACGGCAGGTCGATCGGTGTCGAGGTCAGCTCGCGGCAGCGCGACAGCACCCTGAGCACGGCGACGGCGACCAGGCCGTAGACCAGCAACTCCGGCAGGTAGCGGGCGAAGATGTAGAGCTCGTCCGGCACGAACTTGAGCAGGAACGGCTCGAGAGGAGTGTAGACAGCCAAGGCCATGACCATAGCCTCCGGGCGGAACAGGAGTAGCCAGGCGATCAGCAGTCCGGCGATCACGCCGAGCATCTTCCAGGGACCCAAAAACAGGACCGAGACTATGGCCAATAAGGTGACTAGAGCGAACAGGACGGCCAGACGGCGGCTGTCCGACGGTCTTAACAGGCCTGAAATAGATTCGAACGGACTTCTCATAGCTGGGGTGATTGTATCATTTTTCGCTGGCGGATGCTGCTTTACTCCCTTGTCGTCCCAGAAGGAGCGCAGCGACTATCCGGGACCCAGGATGTTTCTCTTCAGCCTCATCTTCTTTAACCGGGGAAATCCCATTTCCCCGGACCCTAGGCCTCCCACTATGTGGGACCTCATGTCCTCGGGCCGGACGGGGCCAGCCGCTCCGCGGAATACATGTCCTCGGGCCGGACGGGGTCTCCGGCGCATGCCTCCCGCGGTACGGGTCGGCCCGCTCCGGCGGCGGTCCGCCCTAACTCTCGGCGTCCGGCCCTCGCCTGCCGGCTCGGGACCCAGCCCGGACGCCTCCGAGGTTGCCGCGGGAGGCATGCGCCGTGGAGATCGGATCGGACTGCGTCATGTTCGGACGGGCGGTGATCGGATCGA
>MNWN01000026.1 GCA_001872545.1 Parcubacteria group bacterium CG1_02_58_44 | reverse complement strand
GGGGAAAGAAATGAGCGGCCATGCGCGCTTCACGAAGGAGACGGGGATCAAGGTGTATTTCGCCCATCCGGCATCGCCATGGCAGCGCGGGACGAACGAGAACACCAACGGGCTCATCCGGCAGTACTTCCCCAGAGGAACGGACTTCAGGACGGTACCGACCCGTGAACTGAAGCGGGTACAGCGCCAGCTCAACGACAGGCCGAGACAGGTACTCGACTATCTCAAACCGGACGAAGTGTTCAACAGGCTCGTTGCGTTAAAAGTCTGAGACTGCCGGAAAAAGTGACCTGAGGCTATGGCTGAATGATGTAGCACAAAAAACGCGGTCTGATCTAGAAAATTCAGGAACGCGGCTAAAGCTGCTCCTCGGACAGATATCGGTGTTGGAATCCGTACTTCCCTATCTGATAGCGCGGCGACACCCAATAGGTGACCACGACGAGCTCTGCCTATCAGGCGAAAGAGTCTACGCCTACTATCATGCCGATGTTCCGCCGGACGATGGTCTGTCCGAAACGGACGACCCCCGCTGCTTCCAAGACTGGAAAGACGAGCCCAATGGGGGCTTCCGCGAAGATGAACCCGCCGAACCTGATCTCGATGCCATCGACGGCGTAGGGACCAACAGCGACCTCTAGTCGAAAAACAGCGGAACGAAATGAACTCACTCTCCACCGCCCTTCCGGCGGTTTTTCTTTTTTCAAGAATGCATCGCGGCAGCCGCCGAAATATTTTTTCGCCACAGCAAAAAAAAGACTCCGCAAGACACGGAGCCGATCACCGACAAAAATGCGACACCGAACCGATCCGAAAGATCTTTCCAAGATTACGGCTTTCCTTACCGTGATTCCTCCTCATCCGCCAATCAACGACACAACGACGGACAGACCGTCCAAAGAACGAACCTACTTGTAAGCTAACTTCCGCCCGTCAGTCGGTCGCAGCCAGACGGCAAACCAAAAACCCCGGCCGAAACCGGGGCTTCTGCCTTCCTGGAAAACGACGCCCTAGAGCACCGTATCCTTGCAGGCCTTGGCGACGCGGAACTTCACCACGGTCTTGGCCGGAATGCTGATCGTAGCTCCGGTGGCCGGATTGCGGCCCATACGGGCGGCCCGATCCTGCTTGATTAGCTTGCCGAGGTTCATGACGGAGAACTCGCCATTCTTCTTGACCTCGCTTAGGGCCATCTCCTCGAACATGTCGAGAAAATCCTTGACTTCCTTCTTAGACTTGCCGGACTTGTCGGCGAGCGCAGCGATAATCTGCGTCCTGGTCATCTTCGCCATAGCGACTGATGTTATTGAATTTATTAACAATCGGAATGATAGACCAATTTCGGGCTCAAAAGAAGAGCAGGTCAAGGATAGGGGTGTGGGCAGAACGGAATAGGATGCATAACGGTCAAAAATAAAGGACCGATCGAATGTCGGTCCCGAGGACAAGATCACGCTGCGACCGAACCGGCATCAGGCCGTTTCGGCCTCTACGGCTTCCGTCGGCGGCGAAGACAACGGATGAGGAACAACTGTCCCGACCCACTCATCGTCGTCACCTCCTTCCTCTCCTCTCTTGAGAATTCTGACTGTAGTCCCTCCTTCACTTAGGAAGGAATGAACAGCCACTAAAAAAGTTTCATCGCACCCAAAGCATTGCCATAACTCGGCAAAACTTTCCTTTCCTTCACTGATTTTCACTTCCCCCCTCTTTGAGTGAAAAAACCTTCCGCAATTCGGGCAGCCGAACTGCAGTTGATCCGCCTTACTAATAGCCGTTACCTCTATTCCCATTATCCTCTTCTCCTACCGACTGGGTCGGATGCCTACCTTTTACCGATAAATCGACAGTCTGTCAACCGGCGACGCAGGTCACTCCTGCAAAAACGACAGGTGTCTCAACGACATAAAAAAGTCGCCGACTAGGGCGACTCGAAAAAGTCTTCTTGAATCGTACTGTCTCTCTCAGCAGCCGGGCAACATCCCAGACGATGTCTGTGTTTGCTTTTCAGTCAGATCCGGACCTTCTCCGGACACGTTCGGCCCGCCTTCGATAAAAAACGTTACGTCCAGCAAGGTGTCAGTCGAGACCTTCGACATCTTAGTCAGGACCAGAGTCCGACCTGTGACACAATCGACCTGTTCCAACAGCATTTCCAACGCCGTTCTGGCTTTGGCCGAGATCAAACCCGAAGTTTCCAACTCCAATAACCAATGCCTGTCGTCAACACGGCACAACTTGGCCCGCAGCTCGTGGCACTCAACACACGAGTCGGACGCATTGGTAGCTTCCTCTTCTGACACGCCGAAGGTCTTCTGCCTATTCCTATCCGACATTCGATCCTCCTCTCAACTCCCAAAAAAGAACCGACATTATCTAAGCTCAATCCCGGCCCTAAGTCAAGAATCCGAACAAAAGGCGGGCCGCAACGTTCGACCCGCCTTTCCGTGTCACGAACCAATAGCTTCAACTCGACGACCCTCGCGCCCGCTCGAGGTATCCGCGAACGGTCCCCGCCAACCGACGATAACCTTCCCCGGTCAGCAGGTTGACGAAATTGTCGTGTCCGCCGGTTTTGATGTTGATTCCCGGATCGATGATCTTGTACTCCTGACGGAACTCTTCGAGCGACTTCGGCCGGTCGCCGTCGAATGCGGCCCTGTCGAACGACTCGAAGGCCTTCAGCAAGCTGCCGCCCTCAGACAAAATCCAGTTCTCGACGCCAATTCCGCCGAACCCGCCGTCCTCAAACCTCTTGTACGCGCCACCTTCCTTCAGCATCCGCTTGGCCAGGACAATGTTGGCGACGACCTTCTCCCAAGCTTCCTCGCCGAGTGTCTCTTTAATCGTCTCCAGTCGTTCGGAGACTGCATCGTGCGACTCGCCGACCGAACCTTCGGTCTTGTCGACAAAACCAATGTCCACGTCGGCCTTCCCGTCGCCGACCAGTGCGCCCAGCAGACGAAGCTGCTTGGTTCGATGGGCCACATGCCCGTCACCACCGAGCTTTTCGGTTAGGGTCCGGTTAATCTCGGCGATGCGGTCCATGTCGATCGCGTTCAGTTTGACCACATAGTCGAAGTCCACGTCGCCCGGCACGTTGGTGCCGCGGCTGGACGAACCAGTATCGTAAATCTCGGCCTTGGTGAGCAGTTCGTCGTAGCCAACTCCGACCTCCACGCCGTTCTCGGTCAGGGTACCGACGATGACCTTTCGAATATCTGCATTCATGGCCTCCACCTTCGGCCGCTCCAGACGCTTCTGCTCCAGAATTTCCGTGAGGTCAGACACGTACTCCGGCGAACTTTCCAAAGCTGATTCGCCGTAAGCGAACGGACGACCCTCCAGTCCGGAAAAGAACCGACGGCGACAGTCGTCAAAGGCCTCCGGAGAGAGCAGCAGACTGCCGGCGGTGTCGACAACCGGAATGTACAGCCCATGGGCGATTATGTCCGCAACTTGTCCGTCAAAACTCTTCCTGTCGGCACCGCGCGACTGACTGGCGACCAACGCGGAAATCTCAGTGGACGGAAACCCGGTTCTGATGCCGAAATGGGGATTACCCACGTCGTTGGTTACGGGAAACAGCTCCATCTTCGGTTCGCGCTGCAGCGCCTGCCTCATCAGCTCACCGCGGGGACTGTCCTTGGAGGTCTTCTGAAACTGCCCACGATCACTGACCAACATCGCCATATCGCCGTAGGAGAAGATCGGCAGTTTGCTCAGAGTACCGGAAAGATCGGATGCGAGGTCATCATTCTTGACCATGGAAACGTCGGTGTCGAACGGAGTGAAGTCAGATCTTGAGATGGCGCCCAAAAACTCCTTGGCCACCGAACCGTTCTCCAAAATGCTCTGAAGATACTGTCCGCCGAAACTCTTCACCAGATCGCCTTCCTTGATTCGAGGAGACCTGCCCTGCTCAGCCCAGGTCCGATTGCGAATGTCGGCGTCGACCCTAGCCAATTCCATCCTCTCCAGTGCGCCATCGATGCTGCCGATGCCGATCGGCTTCAGGAACATCTCGGCTATCCGTCGACTGAACGAGTCCCCGTCCACGATTCCCAAGCCTTGCCGCAGTGCGGCATATCCGGCTGAGGTGTCGGTCTCGACTCCGGCGGCACCAGTCCCGTGAATCCGGCCCAGAAGCGACGTCATGTAAAGCCGCCTCATCTTCCCGAGAAAGGAATCAAAACGGTCCCGATCTTCGTCGGACAGCGAGTCCAGACCGTCGGCGTCTACCATGTCGGCCAGTCCCTGACCGTCACGTATGGTCTCGAGATAGGACCGCAGGGATGGATTGTTCGAATCGATGTGTACGCTCAGCAAGTCCTTGTAGAAGGTCATCATCCGAGCGCGATGGCTCTCCACCCGCAGGGTCGGACTGCAGCGTTCGGCCGATGCCTTATTGTTCAGCTTATCCGGAGGGTAAAGGGCCTCGAACACCTTATAGACCTTACCCATGAGCGGCAACTGATTGCGCTCGAAGATGCCCTCAATCTCCGTAAAGGCCGCTTCAGGATCCTCGGTCGTCCTCAGCTGAGACAGCAATTCACAGGAGATGTGTCGCAGGGCGGCCGACGGTGTCGTGGCCATCCTTTCCGCCACCGCAATCAGCTTGAGCAGACGCGACCCATCTTCCAGACGGGACGCGATCCCCCTCAGGAAATCGTCCGTGCCGGCGTTGGCCATGCTGCCACTCTTAAGCCTAGAGTCCAGTAGGTCCAAAAACAGCTCCTCATCCACCGCAATGTCACGTTCGGACAGTAGCCGTTCCAGATTGGACACCGTATCTCCCCTCAGTGACCCAGCCGACAAACGTCGATTGATCAGCCGATGTATCTGCTCGTCGGAAACGACAATATCGCTGTCGATGACAAGAGATATCAGAATGTCGTCAGCCCTTCTGTCGACTAGGACATCCATCACTTCCGGAGTGAAAAAATCCTCCTTCATGGCGTCAAACACTGCCTCGAGGTCCAGATTATTGGAGTCTGACCGGACAGTTTCGACGAACAGCCTGTTGCGCTGTTCTTCCGATAACGACATCAACTCGTCGGAGAAACGGCCGATGTCGTTCAGAAGTTTAGTCGGTTCAAATTCGACGTAAGCCTCGAAAAAGACCCGGCGAGACTCCGGGTCCAAATCGGCCGGAAGTTCCGACGGACGTATCATGGCCAGGACGGAACGTCTGCCTTCAGTCTTGGCGATGACCTGTCGGGCAAGACGCAGGCGTTCCTCAGCGGTCTAGTCCGAGAGATGATAGGTGTACGGATTGGCCGCGTTGGTCAGCAGTACGTCGGGTGCCGACTCCAGATACCGGTCGACCACTGTCTGTTTCTTCTCTTCCCAATCGCCGCTGGCCTCCCTCATTGCATTACTGAAGATCGTCCTGGCTGTATGCTCTGCACCGACAGCCCCATCATCGAAACGCCGATAGAAATCGATCAGATCCCCACCAGCCTGTTCGATACGGTATGCCTCGTCGCTGACTATACTTTCGACTTCCCTTTCCTTAAAATTGATCCATCCTTTTTGGTCCCTAGACGAATGATTCTGCTTCAGCCACAGCAGCCGGTTCGCCGCCCCGACCGGATCGGTCTTGCCGATGGTGCGCACCATCTCTAGCTGCATGAAGATAAACTCATCATCGAACTTGCGACGCTTTTCCTGCAGTGCGGCCTCATTCAACTTTTCGGTCAAGACACCACTTTTGACGGCCCTGACGTACTCCAAAAATGCCCGATCCGAATCTTCTTTCGCGATGTGGCGCAGGACATCTTCCGCCAACTCGACCTTCAACGACGCTGGTATCGATTTAAGTGCGTCGGAGGAAAGAAAATCGGCCGGATCGCCGGTCTCGATGCTTTCCATTAACGTCTCATGAACGCCTTCCATCCTTTCCATTAGTTCGGCAGGAGCTTGATCAAACAGATTCTTGTCGATATCGCCATTCGAACCGATAAACGGATTAAACATCTCCATTAATTCCTTGAGCGGTAAGGTATATCCCGGAGTCGGAGACATTTCGTTCGACTCGACAGTGCCCGAAACTGTCTCCGAAACGGGGCTTTCGCCGCCGTCGACGGCGCGCTCGCAGCCGGACAGGTGGCCTCCGGTATGCGACGGAGCGCCGCAGGAAGTGCATTGGTCGGTTTCTTCGATGTAGTCTTTCATAGTGAGTCAATCATAGTATCTGCACTGCAGTCCGGCAAATGCCGTGGTCAATATAGGTAGGATTTATTCTGAACTAAAGAAGCTCCGATCGGGGCTAAAAAGGATCGGGGCGGCGGTCAGACTGGAACGAGAGAAAGGCTGAATCTCAGACGTACTGCGGAATGGTCAGCATGTCACGACCATCACCATTATCTGCACGTTCAGCGCTGAGGCAGAGTCGATCGGCTTCCGACCTGAAGCAGAAGAACGGCACTGATGCCAACGGACTTCCGTTAGGCTCGGTGCAGCGCAGACCCGGCAGCCAGAAGCCCAGATGTCGTGATTGGCGTTCCTGCATGGCCCTGATTCGCCCCGGATGCTGCGCGGCCAGGAAAAGCAGAGAGCAGCCGGGAGAAAGATACGGATGACGAACATCGATCGGCGCCCGACCGACAAAAGCATCTAACTTGATCCGACGCCAGACCATGGTCCATGGTCGGAATTCATCAACGCCCGGCAACGAAGCCAAATGCTCCGGGTCCGACTGTAGCCCGGGCCACCGCCATACGTCCGGATTGTTAGCCTTTATCCAGCCCTAGGCGAACTCGAAAGTCTGCTCCGGTGTGCCTAAGGTCAAATCAAGCACCCCCGCAATCTCCGGATCGTCCATGCTTACCGGAAGAAGCCGCTCTTCTTCGGAGTCCCACGAGAACCGGTCTGCACGGAACCCCTGCTCTGCAAGCCACTTACCGAACACTCTCCTGATCTCTCCGGCCGGCGTATAAAGACCGTGAATCAGACTTTCCGGCTCGAACGCGGCGACTGCTGCTGTATCAGTCATCTCTCATTCTCCTTCCGGTCGCCGTAGAGGCGGCCGACTCGTATGTTTTCCAAAGAACGTCTATTTATATAACTTTTCGACAACGCAGTCAAGTATATCGTGTCCTGTCTAGGGCAGGACTTCTGGTCCGTTCGCCAAAAAATTTCCCGACAAAAAAAGGACCGCCATGACCGGCGGCCCCTTTGCGCTAAGCAGGCGTCCAATGTTCTGTCGAAATGGGCGTCCCTACAGATTTTTGCGAAGATTTTCCGCCTCTGAATTCAATCCGTCTATCCTGCTTCTGGCTGAAGAGACGGCCTCATTGTCGCCGGACGTCTGAGCTGCCCTCAATTCAGCCTCGGCGGCAGGGAGATCACGCGTCCATATCTGTTCCACCTGCCGAGCCCGGTTGAACCTGTCCCGAAAATCCTGATCCACGACCGCCCCACCTGTTTCTGGCCAATCTGGCAATTTCTTGACCATTGAACCGACTAATGCGGAAACGTTCGTATCAACACCGACACCATCGACCACCTGCCGCGCTCCACGTGCGGCATGAAGTGAATTTTTGTTACGGACTAACTTTTTTTCTATTAAGGCTAACTTGCCTTCGATGTCGTCTATAGCCTCGCCAGTAGCCCGGATCTCCGCCTTCTGTTCCTCAAGGTCTGCCCGTGACTGTCCCTGAACTGAAATCAGATGCTTCTTTTTCTTCCTTAAGACCTCTTCCAATTCTTCCTTCTCCTCAACCAGCTCTGTCCCCTTAACCTCTAGTTCGGTCTCTCTTTCTTCTAACTTCTCCCGAACATCGTCTTTGTCGGCCGCCCCCCTAAACGACTTGCGAGCCTCCAGAACCGCATTTAACTTATCGTTAAGACGAGTTACGTTCTCGGCACAAATACCGGCACGTTCCTCCAAAAGTTCCTTCCCATCGATGTACATCTTTATGGGAGTGTCATAGGAGGCAAGCAATTTCCTCTCAACCTTCAACTGGGCCTCAAGCGCTGCCGACAGCTCAGTGAGCTTACCCATCAGTAGTCTTGATTCCCTCTTTCTGTCCACTGACTCGACACTTTCCGGTTGATCTTTGGGAAGACCGGCAGTTTCGACTGTGTCCGTCTGACCTTTTTCCACGCAGGCAGAACAATTGCCTAAAAAGTTGCCATGAACGCACGTGTCCTCCCCTCTGTTAATTTCGCCTCTTTCTGCACTCATAGTTGTAAAATTAGGAACCCGTTAGGGTTAGGTGACCAAAACTTGATCTCTTTGACATAATGATAGCCCCCAACAAAAAAGCATCATAGTTTCTTGCAAGTCCTCGTTCTCTTTTGAGACGCCGAATGCGGTCTGACGAACTCGCCGGAGGTCTTGCCTACCAAGAGAAAGGCCGTGGGTGCCAAGAGAGAGAGATTATCACGGATACTCATCCGGTCGCTTTTGGTCATTTTAGCGGCTTAATGGACGTTTTTAGTTGATCTTTTGATCAATGCAGAAACACTCAAGTTCTGCATCAGAATTACGATAAATGACCCCGAATTACGAAGTCGGGTATTAAAACCCGCAACCTGGATGATTAAGTATGGATTTGAATAGGCTTTTCGTTTCGGAGCAACTGCCCGGATCACCTGTAGAGCTGAGATCGTAGTACATCCTGCTTTTTTCCTCTGCAGTCATCTCTCTTTTAAGACAAGCGCCGAGGCAGTGTGGCGACCATGAGCAAGGCTTCCCCGCATCCTCAGCTGGAGTTCCGGAGAGACACACGTACGACATGTGACAAAGCTCGTCTACGACGACAAAATCTCCACCAATGATTTTACATGGTAGTTCGAGCCTGGAACCGGCTCCGGCTTCTACGATGACCTGCCGGCAAGAATCACAAAAAACGAGAAGGGCGGTGAGTACAGCTACAGTGACAACGACGACAAGGCCCAGTATCTTAAGCCAAAAAAACCGCCTTCTCCTTCTGGGTTCATTGAGTGCGCCTTTATTTTCGAAAGCATTATCCATAACCAGTAACCGATTACGGTAATTTAGTTGTTACTACGGTCTTTATTGTACATCAGAAAATTACCTCTTGCAGTCAATGTTAGTGGGGTGACCGATGAAAAATCTCACTAGTCATCGCATTAATCCTGCCACCGAAAACCAAAGCGCCAGCAGATAAGCCGCTGGCACTATGAGTCGTAATTCCTCTCGGAATGAGGAACTACAGAAAAAAGTCGGGAACATCCTCCGGCGTTTTCATTACCCGGAGAATCTCAGCCCGGAGATGGTCCGGGGAGAAAAACTGCCTCTCTGAGGCAATACGCCCTGCCACAATCCCATCCTCGTCTACGACAAGGAACTCCCTGACAGGGACGCATGCTGCGATTCCTCGGAAGTCGCAGAGTGATACCGACCTCCTTCTGGAGCTCGGCCAGTTCAGACGCAATTAGAGGCCTTTCCTTTTGAGCCTTCATTAGTTCCTCCTCCGGGGCCGGTGGTTGATTGTCCGACCCTATCCTCGGAACCGCACCACCCCCCAGCGTGAGATGCGCTTCCGAAGAGAGGAAGAACGAAAAACAATGACACAATTCGTTGGTCTTGTCAATCCTGAGACCTGCTGGGCGACATTCTAGACTCAATGCACCACTCCGACAGGATTAGGCCCTGAGGACATGAACCCGAAGAGAATGCGAGGCATCGAGATTTCATGCCCGGAGAGGCAGTTCCTGGAGCTGCATCTGCTCGGGAAGTGGGGCCTGCGACGGATAGCCCGGGAGATGGGCCGGGACCACTCGGTCCTGTCGAGGGAAGCCGGGAGGAACTGCGGCGGCGGCCGTCGGTACCGCGCGGAGGAGGCCCGGCGCCTGGCGGAGCGGCGGCGGCCCGCACCGAGGACCGGCTCCAGGATCGACCGCAACTCGGAGCTGGCGGCCTGGGTCGAAGGACGACTACGCGCAGGCTGGTCCCCGGAGAAGATCGCGGGACGGACGGCATCGAAGCTCGCGCCGAAAGAGCTGCGGGGCGTGACGGTCGGCCACGAGACCGTGTACCGGTGGCTGTACCGCCGCGGCGGGAGGTACGGCGGCCTGCCGTCCTGCCCCTGGACGGGGCGGCGTCGCAGGCGGGCCAGGAAGCCGAGGAGGCCCGGATGCCCGCAGGTACGGGGCCGGACACCGCTCGCGCTGCGCCCAGCGGACGGCCTGCCGGGGCATCTGGAGACGGACTCGACGGCCTGGCACGGGAGGAAAGGACTGCTCTCGGCCCAGGTCGACCGGGCCCTGCTCGTCTGCCGACTGCGGTGGTGCCCGGACCGGACGGCGGAGGAGACGCCGCATGCCCTGCGCCGGACGGCCGAGACCCTGCCGCATCGGTTCGTGCGGAGCGTGGCCTTCGACGACGGGAGCGGGGGGGCGAGGCACCTGGACTTCTCGGCGGAGTACGGCGTGCCGACCTTCCTCTGCGCTCCGTACAGCCCATGGCAGAAGTCCCAAGCGGAGAACCTGAACCGGACGATACGTCACTGGCTGCCGTGCAAGACGAAAGTCCGCGACCTTGCGGCCGCGGACTGGAGGCGAATCGAGGACTGGCCGGACGGCCTTCCCCGGAAGTCACTTGGATACCTGACGCCCAACGAGGCACTTCATCAATACCTGTCGAGTGGTGCATTGGTCGCTTGAACTTCGCTGTCTAATCAAAAATACCGCTCTGTTAAGCGGTATTTTTGGGTCGGCTGCGGGACGAGTTTAGAACTTTTTTGGCATCAAAATCGGTTAAGTCAATGACTGATTTTTCTCAATTAAAATTGAGGTA